>JAFSPP010000029.1 GCA_017451425.1 Clostridia bacterium
AGGCAGCAAAAAGGATGCCAGGGTATTTGAGCATAACAATGTCTCGATGGTACGTATGATGGCGAAGCAGGTGAGAAAGAAAGATGTGCTGGCTCCGGGTGGAAAGATCGTAGCTTCTCACTTTTCAAGGAAACTCATGCCTTCGCATTTCAACACTAAACTCTGGCTCGGTCTTTTCGGCATAAAGACTGCCGAAGACGGCATGGAAATTGAATTTTAAACAGGAAAAGGACCTCCCGTGAAGGAGGTCCTTTTTTTCTGCTTTATTAAGTTTTATGCCTCGACTGTCTCGGTTGTGACCTCAGAGCTTTTCTCGCGATTGAGGGCAAAGCCGGAGAAGGAGTCGATGTCGCGCTGTTCGTTGATAGCGCGGTAGCAGTCGTAGTATTCAAATGAGGAATCCATGCAGAAACGTGAGAGACAGATTTTACCACCATGACCCTGCCACTGACGGAAGTCAATCTGGGGATCAAAGATATAGTTTTCACCGTCGAGAACGATGATGGCCCAGGTGTGGGGGCCGCCTGCATAGTATCCCTGGACAGTGTAGCACTCAAGACCGATGGCACGCATCATTACCATGAATGCGGCTGAGAACTCGGTGCATGTGCCGTGTCCCGTTGTGAGTATACCCTTTGCGCGTCCTACGTTCCTGTTGTCGTAGTCGCTGACATATGAGAGATCAGAGGGTATGAATGAGCCATAGTAGGAGAACTTGGTCTCCATATACTTGTAGACTTCAAGTACTTTCTCATAGTTTGACATGGACTCGTTTATGAGTTCGCCAAGTATGTCGGATACCTGTTCGTCCAGTTCCTTGTCATTTGTAACCATAGGGTTCAGCTCTGCCGCATTGAGGAGAGCTTCCTCCCTGATGCCGTATTTAACTACATCGTTAGGGTTAGTAATTTTCTCTACAACTGCTTCTTTTTCAAGCGAAGCTGCGCGTGTGACTGTCTCTGTCGCAACTTCTGTGCTGCTGCTTCTTGCCTGGATGGCAACGATGGAAAATGCCGTAACTACGAGCATTATCGAAGCAATCAGTCTTGATTTGAGTTTGTAAATAGTAACACTTCCTAATTTGTAATTTGTTGTAACCGTTTTGTAACTTTTCGGCCAACGGGGAGTATAATAACAGAAAAAGTTACAAATTGCAACCTTTTTTTCGGAAAATTGAGAAAAATCCATTGTTTCAATTAGGTATTTATATGCTATACTTTTACTTGTATATAATATTGATTCCCAAGGAGGCGACGTTTTTTTGACGCGTCTTTTACGTTTTAAGGGGCTTGTTCTCGCACTTTTGATGACACTCTGTCTCACTGCCTGCAGCGGCGGAGGCGGAGAGCCCGAAACCACTACAAAGAAACCCGCAGGTCAGAAGGAGAAGCCCATGGAGGCTATCTCGCTGGTCTGTGATCAGATTGATGACGGCTCCGATACGCTCGACGCCTATACACAGCATATCTTCCTCGGCTCACGCGAACTCGAGTACGAGTACGCCGCCCTTTCGGATGCTCTTTCAAAGCTCAATGCCGCGAACGACGAGCAGTCGAACATGGAAATCGAGAAACTTCAGAAGGACTCTGAGGAGTACAAGGCAAAATACGGTATAGAATTCTTCCCCGGCGAAGTCTACTCCCGCAGACAGTTCATACCGCGCCGCGCGGACACGACTGTCGTCAGCCTGCTTATGCTCTGCGAGTACTATGACGGCACATCTGACATGCGCTCGGAGTATTTGTCGCTCAACTACGACACGAAGACGGGAAAGCAGCTTTATCTCGGCGATGTATTCCCCACGTTTGAGAAAATCCTTCCGGCAATCTCAGAGTCACTCAAGAAATCCTACCCCAAGGCCGACTTCCTCGAGGAGAATCTGACCAAGGCGATAAGGGCGCTCTATGAGGCGGATGCCATAGAGTTCACCATTGACTATGAGGGTATAACATTCTACTTCAACTCCGGTGTCCTGGCTGACGAGTCCGACGGAGTGCTCACTGCATCGTTTAAGTACAACAGTTTCAGGGACAATATCAACAAGAAGTTTACCGAGGTTCCGAAGGTTTACAGTTACTGCTTCACCGACGTTGTGCCGAACTACAGGTCCGTTGCCGTCGATGTCGATTCGGACAATCTCCTCGGCGGCTACAAGTCGATGGAACTTGAGTTTGACGAGACTGAGACCAAACTGCCCGACTTCGCCTGTCAGGTATATCGAGCATACATTGTTCACATGGACAAGGGCGACGAATACATCTACGTTGACACGAAGACTGAGACAGGCTACGGCGACCTCTACGTCTACAGTCTCGGCGCCAAGAATCTGTATGAACTCAAGCATATAAAGAATTCCTCGATTTTCGCGACGGGCCTCGGCGACAGTGCCCCGTGCTATACGGATCTCTTTACGAATCCGAAGAAGTTCCGCCTCGGCACCCGCTGCGACATGCTCGCCACGAGCGTCGCGAAGAACGATTACAAGGTCGGCTCAGACGGCCTCCCGGTTCTCCGCAACCCGGAATCCTGGTACACCATAGACAGCATGCACCAGTATACGCTGCGCTCGGATATACGTGACAACGACGGCGTTCTCATAAAATCCGGCTCATCGTTTATCTTCGTATATACTGATCTCTCCGACACGGTCGTATTTGTGACCGAGGAGGGTCTTGAACATACTTTCAATCTTTCGAAGATCAATGTCAATCGTACGGTTGACGGCATTGAATACACAGAATAGGAGGGAGAGCCCGTGAAAAAATATAACTGCCCGAATTGTTCGGCTGAGCTTTACTGGGACGCGAAAGCGAATGCGCTCAAGTGCGAGTACTGCGACAAGGAGTACCAGCCCGCAGAGCTTGACGCCCTGTTGGCGAAGTCCGACGAAATAAAGGGCAAGAAGAAGGAGAAACCCGCGGAGGACCGCGCGGAAAAGGTGACGCGCGAGACCACCGATCAGGACAAGGCCTCTGATGATTCGACGAAGACCGGCTATGACGACCTCGTCGTCTATCAGTGTGAGAACTGCGGAGCGGAGGTTATCACTTCCAAATCCACCGTCGCCACGACGTGCGCTTTCTGCGGACGCGCAATCTCACTTTCAAACAAGATGGTCGGTGACTTTAAGCCCGATGAGGTCATTCCTTTTGCAGTTGACGAGAAAAAGGCAAAGGATATCTACAAGACCTACGCAAAGAAGGGCGGCCTTACACCGAACGCCTTCACAAAGACGGGCGTAATAAAGAAGTGCAAAGGTATTTACGTTCCTTTCTGGCTTCACTCATATGACGAGACCGCAGATGTCGTTCTGGTATGCGAAAATGTCACGAGCCACAAGAGCGGCGACGACAAAATCGTCGAGCATGAGATGTACACGGTCAACATGGAAGTGGGCTCAAGGTTTTCCAGTATTCCGACTGACGGTCTCAAGAATCTGAGCGATGAGCTCATGGCTCAGATTGAACCTTTTGACTATTCAAAACTCGTCGCATTCAACCCCGCCTATATGGCAGGTTTCTATGCGGAGGAATACGATGAAAACGCCGAGCAGAAGATAGGCGAGGCGCAGGCGCGCTCCAAGGAGGCAGTGTCCGCCCAGGCCATTGACCAGGCGGGACCGTACATGCAGAAGAGTGTGACCTCCTACCATCCCACATACAGCAATGTCGTATCAAAATACGCAATGCTCCCCATCTGGATGTTCAACGTCGATTACAAGGGCAAGCTCTGGCAGTTTGCCGTAAACGGCGAGACCGGAAAGATAGCGGGCAAACTCCCGATAAGCAAACTCAAAGTTGCTGCCGCGGCAGGCGGCGGTTTTCTCGGAACGCAGCTGATAGCAATGGTTATCAGACTGCTGATGATGTAAGGGGGTGCCGACATGAAGAAGAGACTTTTATCATTCATTGCGGCACTCGCACTTGTATTTGTACTTGCTTTACCTGCATTTGCAGAGGGCTATACATCGCCCGTAACGGGTTATGATTACAGCTATTTCGCCATTGACTATGACGCGATGCTGGACTCCGCTCATAAATATGCCAATGTCTATGATTTCGCGGATCTCCTCACAGACGAGGGAGAGAGAGACCTCCAGGCCCGAGCTGACCAGCGCAGAGCCGAAGGCTACTCCGTTTACTTCGTGACCTATGATGACGCATACGGCAGGTCAACCATGACCTTCACCGATGACCTTTACGACTACTACATCACAAAGCTCGATTTTGACAAGCAGGTCACCGGCGTAATGTATGCCATTGACATGGACAACCGCGAGGTCTATATCAACACCGGCGGAGCTCTTTCCGATTCCATCTCAACGGATAAGGCATACTCACTCCTTGACAAGACCTATCAGTACGCGTCTGACAAGGATTACTACACCTGTCTTCTGAAGACGGATGAGGTTACCATGAAGTACCTCAATCCGACACTTCTTGACAAGATAATTCCCACACCTCTGTCCGGCATCATATCCGCAATTGTATCCGCTGTCACCGGTCTCGGCATGTTCGCGAGACATAACAGGAACAACAAGATAATCGCCGGCTCCAACTACTTGGGTGCGTTTAATGTCGTAAACAACAACGCGGTATTTGCGGGCAACAGACGTGAGGTCATTCACGACTTCTACAAGCAGAGCTCCTCAGGCGGAGGCGGCGGAAGCCACTCTTCCGGCGGAGGCGGCTCGCACGGCGGAGGAGGCCACGGATTTTAATGGCTGTTTACGATGCTCTCAAGAACAAACTCATCCGTGTGCTGCGCCGTGAGGTGACCGACGTGGTCGTCGGCGCGACGGGCCTGACGCCGTCTGAGGCGGTCGAGGTGGCGAAGGTCGCCACCACGCTTGCAAAGGGCGCGCAGACCCCGTCACCGAAATCCATCTCCGGAGCCACCGACATCTTCTTAAAGAAGATAATGGCGGACTTCCCGAATTTCAGCAACAGCGATGCCGAAAAGGCGCTCTCCGAGTGTATTCACGAATACATCGACATAAAGTACGAGGGCAAGACACAGTTTGAGATGCCGAATGTGGCAAGGGGTGTCGAGACCACGATTGAGCGCTCGCGGGAAGACTGTAAAATAGGCAATATCACCATCCACAGATTCGCAATTGCCGACTATGAAAAATCCGAGGAATATGCTACAATTAGTTATCAGGCGGCCTGCGGTTTCGATGTCATAACCGGCATCCCGGAAAATGACAGGCATCTCGAGAAGAGATACAAGCTTGATTACTCTTTAAGATTCGTACAGGACGGCGAATCAGCCGTTTCGTATATCTGTCCCAACTGCAACGCCACGCTCGGCGCAAAGGTCAGGGATGACTGCCCGTACTGCGGGGCACATGTGGTCTGGGATACAATTTACTCTTGGTATATAGCTTCTATAACAGAAGATTGAAAGGAGAACAAACATTATGGGACTTAAAAAAGTTGCTGAAGCAGCAGCTGCTGCAACAGGTCTTACCGGTGCCATCCAGAGCGTAGTTCAGTCTGCGGCATGGAAAGAGTACTTCCAGTCAGGCGATATGTCAGACGGCATCCTCATGAAACGCGGTGAGAAAATCATGGCCGACGGTACAAAGAATACCAAGGCTGACGCGAACCTCATTTCAGCAGGTTCGGGCATCGACATTCAAGAAGGACAGGCAATGATTCTTGTCGAGAACGGCAAGATTGTCGAGTTCTGCGCTGAGCCCGGACGCTACACATTTGACGAGTCCACGGCTCCGTCATTCATCCCGTCAGGTGACGGTTCATTTAAGGAAAATCTTGTAGAGAACATCAAGAAGCTCGGCAAGGAAGTTGCTGATCAGTGGATGGCCGGCGGCCAGCGCTTCAGCTCACAGAGAGTATTCTTCATCAACATGTGCGAACTCATCGCCGCTCCCGTAAAATGGGGCTGCGGAGACATCGGTTTCCATCACACCGGCGCCATGGGTGAACAGCTTGACATCACAATCAAGGGCAACGGACAGCTCACACTCAAGGTTTCCGATCCGCTTCTCTTCTTCCAGAACATCGGCGCTCAGTATGTCGGTGTTGAGGGTGATGTAGTTGTCTCCATAAACGATGAAGGCATCCTTTCAAACCTCAAGTCAGGCATTCTTGATAAGATAGGTGAGGCTGTTTCCACACTCGGTACACAGCAGGCTGTTGCCTACACGGCAATCGGTTCTCACTCAAGCGAGATCAAGGATCTCATCAACGTCAACCTCTCATCTGAGTGGGCCGGCGAACGCGGCTTCGAAGTCTGCACATTCACCGTAAACGGTGCATTCATGCCGACAGACGAAGACAAGGCTACACTCAAGGAGATGCAGAGATCCTTCAATATGGGTGCAAACGTCAACGCGGCCAACTACGATGTCCAGAAGACAATGGCCGAAGGCGTCAAGGCAGCCGGCGAAAACGGAGGCGATGGCGGTTCTATGATGGGTATGGGTCTCGGTATCGGTGCTATAGGCAATACAGGCCTCGGCCAGATAGTCAACCAGAATCCTGCTCCTGCAGCAGCTCCCGCAGCGGCACCGGCAGCAGGCTGGACATGCGAATGCGGCACAGCCAACAACGGCAACTTCTGCACAAACTGCGGTAAGGCAAAGCCCGAAGCACCTGCAGGCGCTTTCTGCCCTGAGTGCGGCACAAAGCTCCCCGAAGGCGCTAAGTTCTGCACAAACTGCGGCAAACAGCTGTAATTCATAAAAGATTAAGGCTCCTCTTGTGAGGAGCCTTTTTTTATGTTAAAATACTTTAGTATCATTTAATAGGGGGTTTTCCCATGCTTCTTGTTATTGATGCGGGTAACACAAATGTCGCAATAGGTGTGTACAGAGAGGAAGAACTCCTCTTCGTGTCCCGACTGGCTACTGATCCGACCATGACGGAGGATCAGTTTGCAATAGCTCTGAGCAATATTTTCAAATTAAACGGCATAGAGGGTGCAACCTTCAAAGGCGCTGCAATAAGCTCTGTTGTCCCCGAACTGACGAGGGCCATAAAGCGCGGAGCGCGTAAGGTCACCGAGTCGGAACCGGTGGTTCTGGGCCCGGGAGTAAAGACCGGACTCGACATCCGTATCGACAATCCGACGGAGCTCGGTGCAGACCTCGCGGCCACGGCTGTGGGCGCGCTCGGAAAGTATGAACTTCCGTGCATAATAGTTGACCTCGGCACCGCGACGAAGGTCACGGTACTGGGCGAGGACGGTGCCTTCCTCGGCTGCGCGATAGCTCCCGGTATGCTGATTTCCTTAAACGCCCTTGCGAAAGGCGCTTCGCAGCTTTCGAGCATAGCTCTCAAATCGCCGCGGGCGACAATCGGCACCAATACCGTCGAGTCCATGCGCGCAGGTCTTGTTCACGGCACCGCCGAGATGCTCGACGGACTCATAGACCGTATGAACAGGGAGCTTTCCACGGAAGCTAAAACAATAGTCGCCACGGGCGGCCTCTGCACTGTTGTCGCAAAACACTGCAGATATGAAATGGTAATTGATCAGAACCTCCTCCTTGAGGGTCTGAGAAAAGTATATGAAAAGAACAATTAAAATTGGAGATGAGACTGAAATGGCAGTAACAAAGACTGAATTCACCTACACATCGTCAGTCGGTGACCTTGAAATCCGCGCGGTAAAGTGGATTCCCGAGAACGCGAAGGCTATCTTCAACATAACTCACGGTATGGCAGAATATATCGATCGTTATGAAGGCTTTGCAGAGTTCCTTGCGGAGAATGGCTATGCCGTATACGGCCACGACCACATCGGCCACGGCAAATCAATTTCCGACAAGTATAAGCCCGGCTACTTCGGCGACAAGAATGTCGAAGGTACTGTGTTTGTAGATGATAACAAACTTATTGTCGACATAGCAAAAGAGGAGAACCCGGGCCTTCCCGTATTCTTCTTCGGCCACTCCATGGGCTCTTTTGTAGCAAGAAAGTATATCGCCCTTTACGGTGAAGAACTCAAGGGCGCAATTGTCTGCGGTACGGGCGGACCCAACCCCGCAGCCGGCGTTGCCATCCTTCTTGCAAGCCTTATCGGCAAGTTCAAGGGACTTGAGTCCGACGGAACTTTCATCAACAATGTTGCTTTCGGCTCATACAACAAAATGACAGACAAGAGAACAGGCTTTGACTGGCTCACAAAGGATGAGGCTATTGTTGACAAATACATCGACGATCCTCTCTGCGGTTTCCTCTTCTCAAATCAGGGCTTCAAAGACATGCTCGGCATGCTCAAGTTCGTAAACTCAGCTGACTGCTATGCGAGCACATCTAAGGAGCTTCCCATCCTCCTCATCGCCGGCGCCGAGGACCCCGTAGGCGAGTACGGCAAGGGCGTTGAAAAAGTCTGCGAAGCATATAAGGCAAACGGCAACCCGGTAGAGTGCAAACTTTATGAGGGTGACAGACATGAAATCTTGAACGAGTTTGACAAGGAGACAGTCATGAACGACATCCTTGCATGGCTTGATAAAAATGTCTAAACAGGAAAAAGATATTCTTCTTAAGACGAAGCCCATGGGTTTCGATAAGAAGAAAACAATGGATTATATTGAAAAAATCCAGCTCGAGAACGAGGGCTTAAAGCGTCAGGTCCAGGACCTGAGTGCTAAGCAAAGTGCGCTTTTAAAGGAGAATGCCATGCTTCGGGCACGCCTTGATGTCGGCTCCGGTTCGGCTGCCGATATCCCCGCTCCGGCTCAGGATTTTGAACCCGACCCCGAACCCGATCTTCTCGACGGATACGGTGAGCAGGTCAGCAAGCGCATAGTGAGCGAAAACCTTTCGGATCTCGATGCTGACCCCATGTTCGAAATGCCGTATGAGACCGTCGGTCATTCGTCACACAATCACAATGTTGAAAAGCGTGACGGCAAGACCATAGTCACCTCGAAGAAGAATGTTGAGAAACGCGGCGGAAAAACATACATCAGCTCCAAGAAATAATTGAAAAGGAAAAGCCTCAGGAACAACGTCCTGAGGCTTTTTTGTTTTATTATCACCCGCCGAGCCGGGGTCCCGGAAATATTAACCTGCATATAGGCAGGTGGGTGCCCACTGTCCACTACCGTGCTCCCAGCGTCCCGCAAAGAAACGGGGAGGTCTGCACTCCATTTCCAAGTTAAGCTCCCTTTTAGTGTGTGTTGGGTTAGTATTCGGGAGAATCGAACCCGGCAGGCTTTTTCGCTTATTCTTCGTCCTCTCCGACGAGGAAAGGATATTTCTTCTTTATGCGCTCGAACATGATGTCGCCGATTTCATAAAGTTCATTCTCATCCTCAATCTGCTGAAGATAAGTTTCACCGTCTTCTTCTATAACTTCAAGAACAAAGAGCTCGTCATCTCCGTCGAGAATCTCCTCGTCGTCACCGTAGACGGGGAGGAGGGCGACATAGTGCTTTCCGCCGTCAGACTCTATACGGTCGAGTTCCTCAAACATGTGCTCGACACCGTCGTCGTCAGTCACCGTAATGATATCGGGATTGTATTCCTGTTCTGTCATAAATTCACTTCCCATCGTGTTTAAACTACTTTCATTTTACTGATATACAGGCGAAATGTCAAATTGCCGCCCCCGTTTTAAGAGTGGTAAAAAAGGGCGATTTATGGTAAAATATCTGTATTATGAATGAACAGTTGAGTTTTGATGCGGCAATGGACGCAAAGCAGGAAGCAAGGGAAAAAATAGAGTACCTTCGTAAGACTCTTGCGTACCACAGCAACCGCTATTACAACGAGGATGACCCCGAAATAGAGGACTTCGAATATGACGCTCTCCAGAATGAGCTCAAAGCTCTTGAGGCGCAGTATCCGGAGTTCGTGACTGCAGACTCCCCCACACAGAAGGTGGGAGGGTCCGCTGCGACGAGCCTTTTTTCGCCTGTCGCTCACACCGTGCGCATGGAGAGCCTTCAGGACGCCTTCTCATTCGGCGAGCTTGAGGACTTCGGCGAGCGCACGCAGGAGGCTGTAGCCTTTGGCGGCTATGTGGTCGAGCCGAAGATAGACGGTCTGTCCGTCTCGCTCGAGTACAGAAACGGCGCCTTTGTACGCGGCTCAACCCGCGGCGACGGCGATGTGGGCGAGGACATTACCGAAAACCTGAAGACAATAAAGTCGATTCCGATGAAGCTCACCGAGCCGGTGCCTTTCATAGAGGTGCGCGGCGAGGTCTATATGCCCCGTGAGGTGTTCCTGAAACTTGTCGAAAAACAGGAACTCAACGAGGAGAAGGTTTTCAAGAATCCCCGCAATGCCGCAGCCGGCTCCCTTCGTCAGAAGGATCCGAAGATTACTGCGGAGCGCAACCTGGATATCTTTGTTTTCAATGTTCAGCAGATAGACGGTGACTACGATGCGACAGAGCATAAGCAGTCGCTGGATTACCTTAAGAAACTGGGCTTTAAGACTGTTCCTTTCTATACTCCCTGCAGGAATATGCAGGAGGCAGAGGCGGAGATTACGCGCATAGGCGAGAACCGCTACAGCCTGCCTTTTGACATAGACGGAGCCGTTGTAAAGGTAAACAACTTTACACTGCGTGAGGAACTGGGAAGCACATCAAAATTCCCTAAGTGGGCCATAGCCTACAAGTACCCTCCGGAAGAGAAGCAGACAAAGATTCTGGACATAGAGGTTCAGGTGGGCAGGACGGGCGTTTTAACCCCCGTCGCGAACTTTGAACCCGTACTCGTAGCGGGTTCGGTTATCGCCCGCGCCACTCTTCATAACCAGGACTTCATAACGGAGAAGGGCATACGCATAGGTGACACCGTTATCATCCGCAAGGCGGGCGATATCATCCCCGAGGTTGTTTCGGTCGTGGAACACGCCGAAAACACCGAACCCTATTTCCTGCCTTCACGCTGCCCGTCCTGCGGCGCAGAGGTATACCGTGAGGAGGGTGAGGCGGCTGTCCGCTGCACGAATCCTGAGTGCCCCGCCCAGCTTGTCAGGGTGCTCATCCACTTCTGCTCAAAGCCCGCAATGGACATTGAGGGTCTCGGCGACAGCCTTGTTGAACTCCTCGTAAACGAGAAACTGATAAACAATCCCGCTGACATCTACGGCCTTACTGCCGCTGACATAGCGGGTCTTGAGCGCATGGGTGAGAAATCCGCCCAAAACCTCATAGATGCGATAGAAAAGTCCAAAGAGAACGACCTCTCAAAGCTTGTCTCCGCTTTCGGCATACGCCATGTCGGCGAGAAGGCGGCCAAACTCCTGTCCGAGTACTTCGGCAATATGGACGCGCTCATGGGTGCGTCGGTTATTGATGTGCTCGGTATAGAAGGCTTCGGCCGCGTCATGGCCGAAAGCGTGGTGGAATTCTTCACCAAACCCGAGACAATAGACCTTATAAACAGGCTTAAAGGCTACGGCCTCAATATGAATTCGAACAAGGAGAAAATCGACGACCGTTTTGCCGGCAAGACCTTCGTCCTGACCGGCACTCTGCCGACCTACTCCCGCGCGGAGGCCTCCGCCATCATTGAACAGTACGGCGGAAAGGTCTCGGGTTCGGTCTCAAAGAAGACCGACTATGTCCTTGCGGGCGAGGAGGCCGGCTCCAAGCTCACCAAGGCACAGGACCTCGGCATAACGATAATCGACGAAGCCGAATTTCTGAGGATGACAGAATAGACAAAATAAAAACCGCTCACCGGGAGACCGATGAGCGGTTGTTTTTATGTTCAGATGTCGATTTTCATCTGTGCGCCGGCCTTGCCTTCACGCTGGGCGTTGTGCTTCTCGAGGAGGTTGTGGATTTTCTCCTGGGGATTTAAAAGACCGGAGATGGATATGTCGTGATTGATGGTGTCGATGATGAGAGCGATGTACTTTGACATCTCAACTTCGGTGTACCACTCACGCTCTTTGAGCTCGGGGGTCCTGTAGATGAGGTTTGTTGTCAGGACCTTCTCTATGTTGCCGCGTCTGTGGGCTTCGTCGAAGATATCGAGGCCGTTGCAGAAAAGGCCGAAGCAGGTGCAGACATAGATACGGTTTGCGCCGAGGCCTTTAAGCTTTTCTGCAACCTCAAGCATCGACTCGCCTGAGGAGATCATGTCGTCGACGACGATTATGTCCTTGCCCGCGACGTTCGTGCCCAGGAATTCGTGGGCAAGAATCGGGTTGCGTCCGTCGATGATTCTTGTGTAGTCGCGGCGCTTGTAGAACATGCCGAGTTCAACGCCGAGTACGGTGGCATAGTGGATGGCACGGCCCATACCGCCTTCATCCGGGGATACGACCATCATGTTCTCGGGGTCGAAGTTTATGTCGGGTGAGCTCTTTATGAGAGCCTTTATCATCTGGTAAATGGGGGAGATGTTTTCGAAACCGTTTATCGGGATGGAGTTCTGTACTCTCGGGTCATGCGCGTCGAAGGTGATGATACTGTCGACGCCCATTGAGACGAGTTCCTGAAGGGCCATGGCGCAGTCGAGGGACTCACGTGAGGCACGCTTGTGCTGTCTGCCCTCGTAGAGCATGGGCATTACAACGGTTATGCGGTGAGCCTTGCCGCCGATCGCGTTTATTACGCGTTTGAGGTTCGCGAAGTGGTCGTCCGGGCTCATCGGTACGTCCATACCGTACATTTTGTAGGTGACGCCGTAGTTGAAAACGTCAACGAGAATGAAGATGTCATAGCCGCGTACCGTGTGGTTGATTACGGCCTTGCTCTCGCCTGAACCGAAGCGGGGACATGTATAGTCAATGAGGTATGAGTCCTCGGCATAGCCCTCGATATTGAGCGGAGAGTTCTTCATGGTGAGGTTTTCGGAACGCCATTTTACGATGTAGCTGTCAATCTTCTTTGCGAGCTCTTCACATCCCGGAAGAGCGATAATTCCGAGTTTTCCGTAAGGAATCTTGGTGAATTCCGAGCTTTCGGGAAGGTCGAAAGCGGAAACATCGTTTATCATAAGTAATCTTACCCCCGTCTATTTTTAACAAACAATTACACACAAAGATTTTAACATAACTTATATGTATAGACAACGGAAAAAAGCAACAAAAAAATCGGGTTTGGAGGCAAAAAAATATGCAATTCAAAATACGTCAAAAAGATAACAAGGAATTGGGCTTTTTTTGCCCTCCTCTTTGTTGAATTAGCCAAAATTTGTTGCTATAATAACTAAGTTAATACATGTGCGTATTATTAATACGCGCGCGAAACTTATTAAAAGAAAGGGTGATATGGAGGAATGGCTTCAGAAATGATTAACAGGGTCCTTGACGCAGAGAAAGCAGCTGCTGATAAGGAGACGGCCGCACGCGCCAAGGCTGCTGACATAGTCAAGGCTGCGGAAGCGGAGGCCAAGGCTGCTGCTGACGCCGGAAAGGTTGCTGCAGCAAAGGAAAAAGAGCAGATAATCGCGCAGGCTCAGAAGAAGGCAGATGAAATCTATGCCGACGCGCATGCTCAGGCTGTTCAGAAGAACGAAGCTCTCATCAAGAAGAGCGAGGAGAAGATGGACGAGTCCATCGCAGCCGTAATCAAGCACATTATCCCATAAGCGAATTGGGAGACATTTTTTAAGTAAGGAGGTGTATCTTGAATGGCGATATTGAACATGAAGCGCATTGAGCTCCTTGCCATGCTCAGCGACAGTAAGGCCATACTGGACCTTATTCAGCAGAGCGGCTGTGTTGAAGTTCTCGACTACTCTGAAAATGAGAACAACTTCTATAAGTTGTCAATGGCAACTTCGGTAAGTCAGTTCGACAAGTTCAGAGCGGTTGCAACGCAGGCTTTGGATGTCCTTAACAGTTATGTTCCGAAAGACGGCGGCTTGCTCGATTCTTTCGCTCCGCGCCCGGAGATGACGGTTACGGAATTCTACAAAAAAGCGCAGGATGCGGACGCAATACTCAGCAAATGCTACGGTATAAATGCGCTTTATAAAGAGATACAGGACGCGAAGGCTGACATTATCCGTTCGCAGACGGCTATCGATCAGGTCATGCCTTGGGCAAATCTCGACATTCCTTCTTCCTATAAGGGAACGCAGTTCACTTCTGTGTTCGTCGGAAGCATCGGCGAGCCTATAACGGGCGAGGAAATCACAGCGAAGCTGGCGGAAGCCGTGCCTGATATAGACTTTAACGTCGAGACGGTTCTTGAAGATAAGAACCAGACGTGTCTTGTAGCTATCTGCCATAAAGATAACGCTAAGGACTTCGAACAGGCCTTACGCAGCATAGGCTTCGTAACGCCGTCCGATCCCACCAAGCACGAACCTCAGGTTCGTATCAAACGCTTGGGAGCCCAGATTGAAAAGTGCAACGAAAAGATCGCCGAGAACGAGGAGAAGATCAAAACTTACGCCGAGTTCCGCGGTGACATGGAGTTCCTTGTCGACTACTTCACACTGAGGTCCGACAAGTACAAGGCACTTGACAACATCTCGATGAGCGACAACGTCTTCGTGCTCACCGGTTACATCCCGGAGATCTACGTTGAAGGTCTTACGAAGAAACTCGAGAGCCTCTTCGACGTTGCCATCTCAATCACCGATCCCGACCCGGAGACAGAGGACATTCCGATTCTCCTCGACAACGGCAAGATCGGCCAGACAATGGAATCCATTACGGAGATGTATGCATTACCCACACATCACGACATCGACCCGAACAAGGCAATGGCGGTTTTCTACTACCTGCTCTTCGGTCTCATGCTCGGTGACGCAGGCTACGGCCTCATCATGGTACTTGCGTGTCTCTTCGTAAAATTCAAGTTCAGACTCGAGCCCAAGAAAGCGGCTACCGTAAACTACGGCCTGCTCTGCGGTCTCGGAACAACATTCTGGGGTATCGTACTCAACGGTTGGTTCGGTGACCTTCCCGCGTACCTCGCGAACGGTCTTAAGGCCGGCGGTACAAACCCCATGTCAAAGAGAAGCTTCTTTGAAGCGATGGAGACAAGTGACGCGACTGTCGTCTTCCTCATGTTCTGTCTGATAATCGGTGTAATTCACCTTGTATACGGTCTTTGCATCAACATCTACAACATGTGGAAACACGGCAACAGGTTCGAGGCAATAGCTGAGAACGTCCCGATGATTCTCATCTTCCTCGGCTTCCTTCCTCTCATTGACAGCCAGATCTCCGGTGTGGCGCTTCGCCACTATGCCGTAGACCCCGCAGTCAAGCATAAGACCGTACAGGCGGTCTGCAGAGGATTTGTCGTATTCTTCGACAAATGCGGACAGCCGCTCATCTATGTTCTTGCGGCCGGAGCCGCTTTAACGGTTCTCGCTCCCGCACTCATCGCAATCAAGAACAGACAGAAATTCGGCAAAGTTGCAGGCGGCATCGGCGCAGGCCTTTACGCACTGTACAACGCGGCCTCGGGCGCACTCGGAGACATACTCTCATACGCGCGTCTTCTGGCCCTCGGCCTTTGCACGGGCATCATTGCATCGGTTATCAACCAGCTTGCTTCAATGCCGGGCAATCCGATTCTCTTTGTCGTAATCTTCTTGTTCGGCCATGTTATTAACATAGCCATCAACCTGATCGGTACGTACGTACATACAAACCGACTTCAGTATGTTGAACTTTTTGCAAAATTCTACGAAGGTGGCGGAACACCGTTCACACCTTTGCAGGTTAAATCAAACTCATTCAAATTTAAGGAGGAAATTTAATTATGTTCCAGATAGTACAGGCATTCGGCGGAGACGCTTTAGCAATCTTAGGTGCTGCTCTTGCAGCTATTATCGCAGGTATGGGTTCAGCCAAGGGTGTTGGCACTGTTGGTGAAGCAGCTGCCGGCGTTGTTTCAGAAGATCCCGGTAAGTTCGGTAAAGTTCTTATTCTCCAGATCCTTCCCGGTACACAGGGCCTCTATGGTCTTCTTGCAGCCATCATGGTTATGGGTAAAGTAGGCGGCCTCGATCTTTCACAGGGCGCTATGCTCCTCTTCGCTTCTCTTCCCATCGCTATCGTAGGTTACTTCTCAGGTAAGAACCAGGGCCGCGTTGCAGCAGCAGGCTGCTCACTCGTTGCCAAGAAGCCCGAGCAGAGTGGTAAGGGTATCATCTTCGCCGCTATGGTTGAGACATACGCTATCCTTGCTCTCCTTATCTCCATCCTTCTCATCGGTAAGGTCGGCTAATTATAATCAGTTGACTTTTAACAATCGTTGATTAGGAGGTTTATTAATGGCAGGGTTAGATAAAATCATTGAAAGAATTGCACAAGACTCTGCTGCAAAATGTGACGGTATCATCTTTGACGCTCAGTCAGAAGCTTCAAAGATAAAGGATGCCGCTGCACAGATGGCCGAAAATGACAAGGCGGCGACAATAGAGGCTGCCAACAAGGAAGCGAAAGCACTTGTTGACATGGCCGAGTCGGGAGCCGAACTCGAAGGCAAGAAACTTCTTCTCGCCACAAGAGTTGAAATCATTGACAAGGCCATTGACGTAGCCTCCAGGAAATTGGGTTCAATGCCCGATGATGAATATTTTGCAGCACTCTATGCTCTCGTAAAGAAATATGCGCAGAGCGGAGAGGGTACAATGCTTCTTTCAGAGAGAGACCTGGGACGTCTTCCCAAGGACTTTGAAAAGAAAATCAACGCCGACCTCGGAGCGGACAGCAAGCTCGTTGTCTCCAAGGATCCGGCGAATATCTCTGACGGCTTTATTCTCGTTTACGGAGATATTGAAATCAACTGCAGCTTTGAGGCCCTCATTGAAGATTCAAGAGACGCCATCAAAGATGAACTTAACAGCATAATTTTTGCCTAAATCACATTATTGCAAAAGGAGGACGCGAGTATGAATCGCGAATATGATTACACTTATGCAGTAGCGCGTGTGAGGGCAAATGAGCTGTCACTTTTAAGTGCGGCCGACATAGAGCAGCTTATCGTTGCCGGTGATTACAAGACCACCATGCACAAGCTCTCTGACTCCGGCTGGGGTGAGATAAAGGACATCTACGACTATGCGGGTTATCTCGAGAATTACTTCGCAAAGACGTGGAACTTCCTCGTAGAGATCATGGGCGATATCCATGAGCTCGATCTGCTCCTCATCAAGAATGACATGCAGAACCTCAAAGCGGCACTTAAGAGTATTGTATCTCAGCATGACGCGAAAGATTTATACGTCCAGTCCACTGTGTATGACACACAGGAAATCTTAAAGGCAGTCGAAGAGCGTTCATTCAAAGATCTGCCGGACTTCATGCAGAAGCCCGCAGAGGAGGCATATGAAGTGCTTACCGCGACCGCAAACGGTCAGCTCGCGGACGCTATCATCGACAAGGCCACACTTGAGAGAATCAAGTATCTCGGCGTGAAGTCCGGCAGCCCGGTTCTCGCGGAACTCGCAGAGCGTATGTGCGCAACAGCGAACATAAAGACCGCTCTCCGCTGCGCGAACACCGGCAAGTCCAAGGATTTTGTTGAGCGTTCTCTCTGTGAATGTGACACCATTGCAAAACACAAACTCGTAGAGACCTCTCTCGAGGGCGTGGACGCGGTTTTGAACTATCTCAATGATACTTCCTATGCCGTAGCAGGCGAGAAGTTCAAAGAGAGTACATCCGTGTTTGAAAAGTGGTGCGACGACATTCTCATGGAATGCGTAAACGAGGCTCGTTACACGGCTTTCGGCATTGACCCGATAGTTGCTTATTATGTAGCCCGTGACGCAGAGATCAAAACAGTTCGTATAATTCTTTCAGCCAAGATTAACAATCTTCCCGCAGATGTTATCAGAGAGAGGGTGAGAGCGCTTTATGTATAAAATTGCTGCAATAGGCGAGAAGTCAAGCATCTACGGCTTTGCTTCTATAGGCCTTGAAATCTATCCCATCGAAGAGCCGCAGGCTGCCATCCATCAGATAAGAAGAATGGTTGAAGGCGGATACGCAGTTATTTTCATCACCGAAGAACTTGCAACTTCGATAGAAAGCGAACTCGACCGTTATCGTGAATTGCCCACACCGGCAATCATCCCCATTCCGGGCATCCAGGGAAATACAGGTCTTGGTATGAGAAACGTCAGCAAGTCTGTTGAACAGGCAGTTGGCTCAGACATACTTTCAGACGCGTAACGCGTATTTCAAAATTCAGCCGTAAACAGAAAGGGCAAGTGATAGAATTATGAGTAAAGGTACTATTACCAAAGTCTCCGGCCCGCTTGTTATTGCCGATGGCATGCGCGACGCAAACATGTACGACGTTGTACGTGTAAGTGACGAGAGACTTATTGGTGAAATAATTGAAATGCACGAAGACCGTGCTTCTATCCAGGTTTACGAGGAGACTTCAGGTCTCGGAACAGGCACAGCCGTTGAATCAACAGGTGAGCCTCTTTCCGTTGAACTCGGTCCTGGACTTATTACAACAATCTACGACGGTATTCAGAGACCCCTTGAGAGCATCATGGCTCAGACAGGCAACAACCTGAAGAGAGGTATTGAAGTTCCGTCACTCAACCGTGAGAAGAAATGGCACTTCGTACCGAAGGTTGCCGAAGGTGACACGGTTGTACCCGGTGATATCATCGGTACCGTTCAGGAGACAGAGGTTGTTGAACACAGAATTATGGTTCCGCCCCGCTCAAAGGGTGGCGTAATCAAATCAATCAAGGAAGGCGACTTCACTGTCACAGAGACGGTCGCGGTTCTTGACAATGGCGAAGAGATCCAGCTTATGCAGAAGTGGCCCGTACGTGTAGGCCGCCCCTATGCAAGAAAGCTCGACCCGACAATCCCTCTTGTAACCGGTCAGCGTGTTGTTGACGCGCTCTTCCCGCTTGCAAAGGGCGGTTGTGCAGCCATCCCCGGACCCTTCGGTTCAGGTAAGACAGTTACACAGCACCAGCTCGCTAAGTGGGCTGACGCCGAGATCGTTGTTTACATCGGTTGCGGCGAGCGTGGTAACGAGATGACAGACGTTCTTCTTGAGTTCCCCGAACTTATCGACCCTCATACCGGTAAGTCACTCATGGAGCGTACCGTTCTTATCGCAAACACATCGGATATGCCTGTTGCTGCCCGTGAGGCATCAGTTTACACAGGTATCACAATAGCTGAGTACTTCCGTGATATGGGTTACTCAGTAGCCCTCATGGCTGACTCCACATCCCGTTGGGCAGAGGCCCTTCGTGAGATGTCCGGTCGTCTTGAGGAAATGCCCGGTGAAGAAGGTTACCCGGCATACCTCGGTTCCCGTATTGCACAGTTCTATGAGCGTGCAGGCCGTGTTATCTCCCTCGGCTCAGACGAGCGCGAAGGTGCCCTCTCGGCAATCGGCGCCGTATCCCCTCCGGGTGGTGATATTTCCGAGCCCGTATCCCAGGCTACTCTTCGTATCGTAAAGGTTTACTGGGGTCTTGATGCAGCTCTCGCATACAAGAGACACTTCCCGGCCATCAACTGGCTGACATCTTATTCGCTCTATGCGGACAAGCTCGGTAAGTGGTTCAATGCCGAGGTAGCTGAAGACTGGACAACACTTCGTACCAAGATGATGACACTCCTCTCAGAGGAAGCAGAGCTCGACGAAATCGTTAAGATGGTCGGTATGGATGCTCTTTCAGATCCTGACCGTCTTAAGATGGAAGCTGCCCGTTCAATCCGTGAGGACTTCCTTCATCAGGTAGCGTTCGACCCGGTTGACACTTACTCTTCACCCAAGAAGATGCACTATATGATGACCCTCGTAGTCAGCTTCTATGAGCGTTCAGCTGATGCACTTTCAAAGGGTGCCTCAATCAAAGACATCATCGACCTTCCCGTACGTGAAGCCATCGGTCGTTTCAAGTACATCAAGGAAGAGGAGATAGATGCAGAATTCGAGAAGATCGATGCTCGTCTCAACTCCGAGCTTGCCGATGCTCTCAATAAGGAGGAGGACTATTAATGCCAAAAGAGTATAGAACCATACAAGAGGTAGCAGGTCCTCTTATGATCGTTCGTGATGTAGAAAACGTCACATACAACGAACTTGGCGAAATAGAGCTTGCAAACGGCGACAAGCGCCGCTGCAGAGTTCTTGAAGTTGACGGCTCCAACGCAGTTGTACAGCTTTTCGAGAGCTCAACAGGTATCAACCTCTCCGACTCCAAGGTTCGTTTCTCAGGACGTCAGATGGAAATCGGTGTTTCCACCGACATGCTCGGCCGTGTATTTGACGGTCTCGGCAACCCCATCGACGGCGGTCCTGAAATCATCCCCGATAAAAGACTTGACGTAAACGGCGCTCCCATGAACCCTGCAGCCCGTGCGTTCCCGTCTGAGTTCATTCAGACAGGCGTTTCCGCCATCGACGGTCTTAACACCCTCGTCCGCGGACAGAAGCTCCCCATCTTCTCAGGTTCGGGTCTTCCGCACGCTGAGCTCGCTGCTCAGATCGCCCGTCAGGCAAAGGTACGCGGCAAGGACGAGCAGTTCGCCGTTGTATTCGCCGCTCTCGGTATCACTTTCGAAGAGCAGAACTTCTTCGTAGAGTCCTTCCGTGAGACAGGCGCCATCGACAGAACAGTCATGTTCTCCAACCTCGCAAACGACCCCGCTGTTGAGCGTATAGCCACTCCTAAGATGGCTCTTACAACAGCTGAGTACCTCGCTTTCGAGAAGGGCATGCACGTTCTTGTCATCATGACAGATATCACAAACTATGCTGATGCTCTTCGTGAGATTTCAGCAGCCCGTAAGGAAGTTCCGGGCCGTCGTGGTTATCCGGGTTACCTCTACACCGACCTCGCTACAATGTATGAGCGTGCCGGTCGTCAGAAGGGTAAGGATGGTTCCATCACCATGATTCCCATCCTTTCAATGCCTGAGGATGACAAGACTCACCCGATCCCCGACCTTACAGGATACATCACAGAGGGCCAGATCATGCTCTCCCGTGACCTTGACCGCCGCGGCATCCAGCCTCCGGTAGACGTACTGCCTTCGCTTTCACGTCTTAAGGATAAGGGTACCGGCGAAGGAAAGACACGTAAGGACCACTCCAACACAATGAACCAGCTGTTCGCTGCTTACTCACGCGGTAAGGACGCCAAGGAACTTATGACGATCCTCGGTGAGGCAGCTCTTACAGAGATTGACCTTCTCTATGCTAAGTTCGCCGATGAGTTTGAGAAGCGTTATGTCTCCCAGGGCTATCAGACGAACCGCTCCATTGAAGAGACTCTTGACCTCGGTTGGGAACTCCTTCGTATTCTTCCGCGTGCGGAACTTAAACGTATCTCCGATGCATTACTCGATGAGTACTATGACAAAAAGTAAAGTAGGTGAAGCCTTGTGGCAAGACTCAATGTAAACCCTACCCGCATGGAGCTCACCAACATAAAGAATAAGCTGAAGACGGCGCGAAAGGGCCATAAGCTTCTCAAGGACAAGAGAGATGAACTCATGCGTCAGTTCATCGAACTGGTCCGCGAGAACAAGGAAATCCGTCGCGAAGTCGAAAAGGGTATCCAGGCCGCAAACGCCCATATGGCGGTTGCCCGTTCGGTAATGTCCGATGAGGCTTTAAATGTTGCTCTTATGCTTCCCATGCAGGAAATGAGCCTTGAGATAACCGAAAAGAATGTCATGAGCGTTATGATTCCCGTCTTTGAAACTAAGTTCAAGACTGCGGATGAGAACGATATCTACTCATACGGTTATGCATTCACTTCAAGTGATCTGGATGACGCTGTTAAGGCATTATCCGACATCATGCCTAAAATGCTGAGACTCGCTGAGGTCGAGAAATCCTGCCAGCTCATGGCTGCTGAGATTGAGAAGACCAGACGCCGTGTTAACGCGCTCGAGCATGTACTTATTCCTCAGTATGAGGAGACAATAAAGTACATCCGTATGAAACTTGATGAGAACGACCGTGCAACCACGACCCGACTCATGAAGGTCAAGGATATGATGCTTGAAGAGGCTCATCACTACAGCGAAAAAGAGGCTTAAGGCCGAAATCGCAAAATAAATCGGCCCCCTTGAACAAGGGGGCCTTTTATTATGCACTTTGCTTGACTTTTATGTGCAAGAGTGTAAAATACTATTTATATAAATTGAATACAATTTATTGTAATTCCAAATTAATTTTCAATCGATAAAAGACTTATACGGGGGATATGACATGGCACAGGAAAAACTCAAAGACAAGGCCCTGGAGGCCCTTGCCGAAGACGAACTTTTAAAGCTGGACAACCAGCTTTGTTTTGCTCTTTATGTATGCTCAAAAGAGGTCATAAAGCGCTATAAACCCTTGCTTGAACCCTTTGGTCTCACATATACCGGCTACATCACCATGATGGCTCTCTGGGACAAGGACAATGTCAATGTCAAGGAACTCGGTGCCCGTCTCTTCCTGGACTCGGGTACACTTACTCCGCTGCTCAAAAAGCTTGAGGCACAGGAGTATATTGAGAGAACACGTGACCCCGAAGACGAGAGAAACATCATCGTCACACTGACCGAGAAGGGCAGAGGTCTCAAGGGCAAAATCTCCTGCGTCCCGATGCAGATGATAGACGGCATGGAAATAGGCAATATTAAGGCCGTAGTACTTATGAAAACCTTAAGGCAGCTCATGGACACCTTCCGTGAGGAGAGTGAAACCGAGGCTGAACATACAGGGAAGAAAAAGAGCGGCGGCGACCGTTACTTCTGGTGCTGGTAATATAATATGAAATACATTATTATTGCTCTCTGTGTCGCAGCCTTCATCTACACGGCCCTCATGATAGTATTCGGATATAAGAGAACAAAGAAGTTTTTTAACAATAAAGTAACGACGAATTACCATACCCACACGACCTTCTGTGACGGTAAGAATTCGCCTGAGGAATATGTACAAAAAGCGATAGACTCAGGAATGACTGTCCTGGGTTTTTCCGCTCATTCACACCTTCCGACCGAACCCGAATGGACCCTGTCGAAAGAGGGGGAGGAAGAGTACAGAAAAACCGTCCTTGAACTCAAAGAAAAGTACAAGGACAGGATTGACATCCGCCTCGGAATCGAGCAGGACTACTGGTCCGACACAAGTGACCTCAAAGCCTATGACTACGTTATTGGCGCGGTTCACTCAGTAAACGGTGAGGACACCACATGGTCCTCCATAGACTACACTCATGAGAACTTCCTCTATGGCGTAGAGCACTATTTCAACAACGACAGAATAGCTGCCGCAGAGCGCTATTTCGAGCTCGTCTCAAACCTC
This sequence comes from Clostridia bacterium, assembly GCA_017451425.1. Taxonomy (GTDB): domain Bacteria; phylum Bacillota; class Clostridia; order Oscillospirales; family Acutalibacteraceae; genus UBA1227. The sequence continues at coordinate 23,215 of JAFSPP010000029.1, forward strand.
TATGACAAGACGAAATGTGACATAATCGCACACTTCGATCTCATCACGATTTTCAATGAAAAAGAGATTGAAGAGACCGGAAAACCCTTCGTTGATTCCGAAGCCCCCCGCTTCATAGCGGCCGAGCGCAAGGCTCTCGAAAGACTTGCAAAAACGCCCGTCATCTTCGAGATCAACACAGGCGGCATGTCGCGCGGCCGCATGACCCATCCGTACCCTTCAGACCGCGTTTTAGAGTTCCTCGGCGAGCGTCAGATACCCGTAATTCTCTCCTCTGATGCCCATAAAACCGAAGACCTCACCTACGGCTTTGATGAGGTTCTCAGACTCGTTGAAAAATTCAACCTCAACCTCATCACCGATTATAAAGATGTCAGAAACCGACAGGAGGAATCCAAATGAAAAAACTTATCGCGCTTTTAATGGCACTCATCATGGTCTTCTCTCTCTGCGCGTGCGGAGCGGGGGGCAAAAAGGCCGATAAAGGCAAGGAAAATTCCGGCAAGTCTTCCTCTTCAGACTCGGGCTCCACGGAGCAGAAGGAGATTAAGAACGACTATACAGGTGAGTACACACTTCAGTTCTACTCATCCGATTCGGTTACATACGACTACGATGTGCTTCAGAATATGGTCGTTCAGGGAGCAGCCAAGACCGGCACGCTGACACTCAACAGCGACGGAACCGGACACATAACATATCCCGATGCCGACAAGGACATCAAATGGGCTGACGAGACAATCACGCTGGACGGCCAAAAACTTGAGTTCGAGTATGAGAATTCGACAATCTACCTCCGCGATGCAGCCAACACAAGCCTTGAATTCTGCAAGGTAAGCCATCTTGAACGCTATAACCTCGATGTTACAAGCAGTGACACGAGGGAAGCCGCAAAAGAATCCGACTATGTAATCAGTGATCCTGAAGTGACCTACTATGTGTCGGGAATACATCCCGAAATGTTCGTGAGCGTTCAGGTTGAGAACAAGTCAGATTCCAATCTTCTGCTTGATGACCTCTTTTTCAGCGCCTACGACAAAGACGGCAAACAGACCGGTTTCTTCCATATTCCCACCGTATGTCTCAGGATTGTTCCTCCGGGACAGAAGAGCTACTTTGCTTTCTGTTTCGCCTATACCGATGAAGAGAAATTCATCTCCACATTAGTAACCGAGAAGTCCTTCCCGAAGGATGCCTCAATAAAGATTGAGGAAACAAACATCTGCAAGTGGACAGGCGATTTCAAACTCTTTGACGCGCAGGTGACCAATGTAGTTAAATACCAGTCCGATCAGACCACTCCGGGCGCAATGATTCACAGACCGAACGGAGTCGTAACACTTGGTTCGGGCGCGGACATAAATGATATCTACGTCTATACTTACTGCTTTGATAAGAGCGGCAAACTTGTAGGCGTCAGCCACCAGTTTGCCTGTGAGGAGAGTGTAAACCCCGTAAACTTCTTTGAGGCGACAGGAGACGGCAAGGCCAAGTTCCAGATGAACATGAACGGCCCGATAAACGACCACACCTTCCCTCAGGACAGCATCGTCAGTTACACCGTACAGGCAGCAACGCCTAACTATTTCGGCTAAAACAAAAGCAGTTCGCTCATTCGAGCGAACTGCTTTTTTGGTGCCGGTAACCGGGGTCGAACCGGTACGGTGTTGCCACCGAGGGATTTTCGTACCACTCTATGTCGCCATAGCCACTTTCGTGTTGTGGTCTGGAGCTCGTCTTCACCATATCTTGCGATTCAGGTGGTCGGTGTAAGCTCTCTACACTCGGTCTTATGACCTAGCACGGCGTTCTCTGAGCGCCTTCGCCGTTTTAGCCGACTTCTGCACCGACGGTTTCCCGCCAGGCACTCTCTGAGACAGTCTCAGTCTGCAAAATGCAGAGCTCAGATTAAAGTCCCTTGCGTCTGCCAATTCCGCCATACCGGCATCTGTGCGCTTGCATATTTTAACATAGCGGGGGCAGGTTTTCAAGGTTTGCCACAGCATTATCTTAATATAAATTTAACTTCCGGTTATATTGAAATAATACCTATAATTGTGATATGATAAATTGAATTATTGTTTATTTTGGGAAAATATGTTTAGAGGTATTGTAAATGGGCATTTTTAAGAGCATCATCGGCGGCGGTTATGTGGACGAGAGAGAACTCGAACCTAACTTCTGCGAGTACAGTGAAATCTTCGGTAAGAAGAAGGCGCTGGTCACATGCGACGTGAACTTTCTCGATACACTGCCGAACAACGCGCTGCCGTGCTGCCTGAAATTTCAGATGGATGTGTACATACAGGACTACCTGCCTACGCTGATCTCTGAGTCGGAAGCCTCATATGTCGCCATGGTGCGCTCGTCTATTTCGGAGCACATAGGCGGAAGGTATGTCGGCCAGGGAATTATCGGCTCATCCGGCACGGTGTTCCTGATGTTTTATATTCCCGAGCGCTTCGCCGCGACGGCAAAGAAGATGCTCTCACAGGTTTTCATGGGATCGTTTCGACATGTCGAGATGGATGTCGTGTATGACCCGGAGGGACAACAGTACAAGAAGTACCTTTATCCCAACGAGCTGCAGATGAAGAAGAGCAGCAATGCGAGAATCTTAAAGCAGCTTCGCACATACGGTGATGACGGTGAGAAGCCCAGACCGGTCAGGTTCTTCTTCTCGTTCCCGTCAAAGAATGCCGCCATGAGTTTTTACTCCGAGAGTACGGAGAGAGGCTTCATCTACGGGGATATTACGGAGACCGAGCCGCCTGAGGGCATGGTGCTTCCGAGGTACAGACTGAAACTTGTAAAGACGATTCCGTTTAACATAGAGCTGCTGGAGCGGGTTGACAACGACCTGCTGAAACTTGCGGCAAAGTACGGGGGAGAGTATCTCTCGCTCGAGACGGATATTGTGGAATAAATTATTGTGAGGTTTTGAAATGTTTGATCAGACACTCGCTCCCAAAGAGGGCGAACTTAAAGCAATCATAAATACTACAATGGGCACCGTTAAGGTACGCCTCTTCCCGGAATATGCTCCGAAGGCTGTTGAGAATTTCACCACCCTTGCGAAGAACGGCTACTATGACGGCACAATCTTCCATAGGGTCATAAAGGACTTCATGATCCAGGGCGGCGATCCGACGGGCACAGGCCGCGGCGGCGAGTCTATCTGGGGCGACAAGTTCGAGGACGAGTTTACGACGGAACTCCACAACTATCGCGGAGCCCTTTCAATGGCCAACGCGGGTCCGTGCACAAACGGATCGCAGTTCTTCATTGTTCAGCTCTGCGACTGCGACTACTCAATGCTGCAGCAGATGAAGGCCCTGCCGAATGAGTTCCCTGCCGAGTGCGTTGAGAAGTATGAACAGTTCGGCGGTACGCCCTGGCTCGACTATCACCACACTGTATTCGGCCATGTCTTTGAGGGCATGGATGTCGTAGATGCCATTGCGGGTGTTAAGGTCGGTTTTGCCGACAAGCCTCTGGATGATGTAAAAATACTTTCCATCGATATCGAGGAGTAAAAAATGAGAATCGGACACGGTTATGATGTACACAGGTTGGTCGAGGACAGACCCCTGATTATAGGCGGTGTGAGTATTCCCTTTGAGAAGGGACTGCTCGGGCACTCCGATGCGGATGTCCTGCTGCACGCCGTGGCGGACGCTTTGCTCGGCGCTGCCGCGCTCGGTGACATCGGGAAACTGTTTCCCGACACCGACGAGCGCTTTTCAGGCGCCGACAGCAGAGTCCTGCTGAGGGAGGTTGTCGCCCGCGTCAATGAGGCCGGCTTTGCCGTCTCGAACATTGACGCGACGGTACTGGCCCAGGCGCCGAAACTTCGGGGCTTCATTGATCAGATGAGAGAAAATATTGCAGGCGACTGCGGCCTGCCCCCTGACGCGGTGAGCGTCAAGGCGACAACCGAGGAGGGACTCGGTTTCACCGGAGAGGGCCTCGGAATAGCGGCACATGCCGTATGTCTGCTGGAAGAGAGGAGGAAGGACAATGAGTAATATTTCAGCACTGTTCGAGAAAATCGTAAGTATTATCTCGACTTATTCCTGGCTGTCTGACACTCTTGATATTTTACTTATCACATTGCTCTTCTACTCGATCTTCAAGATGATAAGTGACTCGCGTGCCCTGACATTCGCAAAGGGTATCTTCGTATTTGTTGTCCTTTACGGCATAGTCACATTGCTCAACATGCAGGCATCCTCATACCTGTTCAAGACCGTATTTGACAATATCCTTCTGATACTTGTCGTCATCTTCGCTCCCGAGATAAGAAAGCTCCTCGAAAACATGGGCAAGACGACGAAGGCTATCTCTTCACTGAAGGGCATTATCAGCAAGACAACATATAACCAGAAAGCCACGGAGTATAACGAGCGTGTCGACAAGGCCGTCAACGAGATATTCCGCGCGGTCTCTGACATGAGTGACAAGCGCATAGGCGCACTCATGGTATTTGAGAAGGACACTCCCCTCGGAGAGATTGCCGAGAGGGGAACAAAGCTTGACGCGGAGATCACATCCGAGATGATAGGCAATATCTTCTATCCGAAGGCTCCTCTCCATGACGGAGCTGCCATTATCAGGGACTGCAAACTCTATGCTGCGGGATGTATCCTTCCGCTCACATCAAGACCGATTTCATCTGACCTCGGCACGCGCCACAGGGCCGCTGTGGGCATGTCTGAGCAGAGCGATGCATTGGTCCTTGTAATCTCAGAGGAGACCGGTGCAATCTCCATTGCACGTAACGGTCATCTTACGCGCAACATCACCGACGGTGAGGCGCGTGAGAAACTCCTTGAGTTTCTGAAGATTCCGGTGGGAGGTGACAAGCGTGGCAAATGAGAAAAAGAGCTCAAATAAAGGTCTCATCCAGAGACTGCTCGAAAATCCGAAATCCAGGCTTGTAATCTCCTTCATACTGGCCTCAGTCGTATGGATTTCAATCGCCATCAATCAGGCGCCCGAAGTTGAGCGCGTGGTTGAGAACGTAAAAGTAACGATAGATGACAGCGTGCCCTCACAGCTCGGCTATGAGGCCTTCGGTGTCGATGAGCTCTACATTGACATCACCGTAAAGGGCAAGCGCTATCTTGTCGGTGACAATGTACTGTCCGCAAAAGACTTCACTGTTACGGCAGTTACATCGCACGTTGACGCGCCCGGTGTCTATTCGCTTCAGCTTAAAGCCACGGCGAAGAATCCCGACGCATCCTACACAATAGTTTCAAAGTCGATGGACAATGTGGAGGTTTACTTCGACACACCTAAGACTGCGGAATTCCTGGTGGAGACGAATGTCGAATGTCTCGCCGAGAACCTCATCGCTTCCGATGAGTACATTACGGCGGATCCGATACCTTCCGTGGAGAAGATCTCCGTCTCCGGTCCCGCAACAGAGGTTGAGAAGATTCAGCACATAGTCGCGACTGTACAGACAAAGGGCAATCTCAAGGCAACCGAGACTCTGCCCGCGGTTTTGACCGTTGCAGATGCCTACGGAGCTGAAATCAGATATCTTACTCTCACACCGAGTGCCGACGATATCACCATCACTATCCCGGTCTATACTCTCGCTGAACTTCCGGTGACAGTTGATTTTGAGAAAGTACCCGCGAACTACCTGACCAACCCGCCCGAGGTGACATATCTTCCCGAAACTGTTCAGGTTGCAGTTGACGCGAAGAAACTCGCTTCGCTCGATGCGGTAAGCATAGGAACGATTGACTTCTCCAAACTTGAGGAGGGAGTCAACAGAATCAGCATGGATCTCTCCGGTATGAAAGATGCCATCCCGATTGATCCGGATCAGAAAGTCGAGGTCGTAATCAGACTCGGCGAATAATCAGAAGTTATGAAGAAAGGGGGCGGCGCTCATGAAAAGAAAATACTGGTATGCTTTTTATGCCGTAGCGCTGGCGCTGCTTCCGGTTCTTCTGTTCTTTGCAATACAGCTCGAATCTCCGACGGACCTTCTGGCGCCGCCCGGGCTCACGGGCGACAAGCTCGAGATTCAGCGTGCCTTTGAGGCCTCTGTCCAGGATAAGTCCGGCATAGTCCTTCAGTATCCGACGGCGGGCGATTACCGCTCCGCCTATGTCCTGAAGGATATCGACGGTGACGGACAGGACGAGGCCATAGTCTTCTACACGCTCAAATCCGATGAGTCGACCGTGCGCGTAAACGTGCTCGACCGGGTCCGCGAGGTGTGGAAGAGTGTCTATGATGAGCCGGGTTACGGCGCCAAGGTCATCTCGATTGACTTTGACGACCTGAACAAGGACGGACACATGGAACTCCTGACCTGCTGGAGTGTCTTTGAAACAACTACTGCCAAGACCCTCACCATTCACTCGGTGACAAAGGACGAAGTGGGAGTGCTCGAACTCGATGCCCTAGTCAATCAGTCCTATACCTACAGAGCCGTGGCCGACATGGACTCGGACGGCTTCAATGAGGTTCTGGTTACCTGGCTCGACAATACGGACCAGAACCTGCCCAAATCCTATGCGAGCCTTTTGAAACAGGCTCCGGACGGAACAATAGCGCAGATAGGACAGAACGTGTCGCTTGACGCATCCGTATCTGCCTATCACTCACTTAAACTTGAAACTACCGCGGACGGAAAGTCGATTGCTTTCCTGGACGCTTACAAGGGCGAGGACGCCATGATTACCGAGGTAATCTGGTGGGATGATACGGAGCGGGCCCTTGTCGCTCCTCTGCTCGACCCTGATACACTCTCGAACAGCCTGACCCTGCGCAGCCCTGCTGTCCCGTCAATGGACATAGATAAGGACGGCGCCATGGAGATACCGATTATCGCAAATGACGGCGGTGCGCAGGTCGTAAAAGAGGTGGCCCTGCCGCTCTTTGCCTGGTCAACTCCGGTCTTTGAAGGCTTAAGTCCAATATCCTACGGATTTGTAAACACCACTCTCGGATGTTACTTTGAGGTCCCTGCGGACTTCAAGGATTATATGCTCGCTTATCGTCTGTCCGATGACTCCTGTACGACGTTCTACAGAAGTGATGACGGAGAGGAGAGGGCGGAACCGCTCTTTACCTTCCTCGTCAAGAAGAATGCCGACATGAATGAGTCTGACACATATACATTCAAGGTCGTACACGGCGGCATGGCCGTATACGGTACCCTGACGAGCGTAGGCGAGGCCATGGGCTTCACCAATGAACTCATAGAAAACAGTTTCACTTTTTTTGACACTTTGACATAGAGAGGTAATTTGTATGAAGAAAATTCTTGTTGCTGAAGATGAAGCCGCTATCCGCGAGTTTATAGTCATAAACTTAAAGCGCAGCGGCTATACGGTCACGGAGGCCGAGAACGGCCGCGAGGCCATAGAGGCGTACGAGGCCGCCAAGGGTGACTTTGATGTCGCTCTCCTCGACATAATGATGCCCGAGATGGACGGCATAGAGGTGTGCAAACGCCTCCGTGAGAAGTCATCGAGCCTCGGCATCATCATGCTGACCGCAAAGACCGAGGAGATGGACAAAGTCACCGGACTTCTTGTCGGCGCTGATGACTACGTCACAAAGCCGTTTTCACCGGCCGAGCTCATGGCCCGCGTGGATTCGGTTCACCGCCGCGTCGTCATGAACGCGGGAGGTTCAAACACCGCGCCGTCCGTTATTGAGCTCGGCGAGTTCGTGCTCGATATCCGCGCACGAACCCTGACCAAAAACGGCGAACTTGTTGACCTGACCCAGGTCGAGTTCCAGATTATGGAATACTTCTTCAAGAACCCCTCAGCCGCACTTTCGCGTACCGACATCCTCAAGGAGGTATGGGGCGCTTCCTACTACGGCGAGGAGAAGATAGTAGACGTCAACATCAGACGTCTGCGCATAAAGATAGAGGACACTCCTTCGAATCCGAGACACCTGACGACAGTCTGGGGACTCGGATACAAGTGGGTTGTATAAATTTCACTTCTTAAATCTCTTTGAAGGGAGGGACACGATTGGCAGCTTTGGAAGAAGAGAAAAAGGAACAGAAAAAAGCGGAAAAGCGACCTCTTTCCGGTATTGCCAGACGTTGGGTGCTCAACACCTTTCTCATCGTCTGGATTATCCTTCTGATATTTGCCGTTGTGTTCCTTATTATCATTCAGCGATTTTACATGTCGACCGTGACGAACAAGCTCTCTTCGCAGTATTCGAACTCGGTCGCAAATTACTTCTCTCAATACATAGGCGGCACCTCGGACAGGTTTGAGACAGGTGCCCGCGAATACGTCCAGAACTTCCAGCAGAAAGATGTCATGGAAGTCTGGGTCATCGACAGCACGGGACGTGTTGTCGTATCTTCCTCGGGATTCAGCATTGAACCCCAGACCATTCCCGATTATGAGGCGGCGCTGAAAAGCGAGACCCGTACGGCGACCTACAAGGGAGCGAGCAGTTCGGGTGAGTCGATAGCGGCGCAGACCTTCCTGCTGCCGACTTCAAACGGCGAGGAGACGGGCGCGGTGCGCTATATCATCTCCCTTGCCGATCTTGAAAACCAGCAGGGCAAGCTCTTTATAATCATCTTCTTCGTATTCCTGATACTCGTACTCATAATCATCATTTCGGGTATCCTGTTCATTGACTCGATCATCAGTCCCGTAAATGAGATAAACAAGATAGCTACACGCGTCGCGGAGGGCGACCTCACTGCCCGCGCACCGCCGCAGAAGTACGAGGATGAAATCTCGGAGCTTGCAAACAACATAAACTACATGGTTGAGGAGATAAGCTCCACCGATAAAATGAAGAATGACTTCATTTCCACCGTGTCACACGAGATGAAGACCCCGCTCACGGCCATAAAGGGCTGGGGCGAGACTCTGCTCGATGTAGGGGACACCGATCCCGAACTCACAAAGCGAGGAATTGAAGTTATCATAAACGAGTCGGGTCGTCTGACAAACGTCGTAAATGACCTGCTTGACCTCTCGCGTATCGTAAACGGCCGTCTGACGCTCAGAACGGACCGTATAGACGCTTTGGCCGAGCTTGACGAGACAATCTTCGTCTTCAAGGAAAGGTCGATGCGCGAGGGCATAGAGCTCATTTACAACGCCCCGCACAACCCGACGCCCATGGTCGGCGATGCCGACCGCTTAAAGCAGGTCTTCGTAAACATACTGGACAACGCCTTCAAGTACAACGAGCAGGGCGGCAAGGTCTTCGTCTCGGCAGAGATCATACCGGGCGAAGAAGGCACAGCCACGCTCAAAGTCACTGTTGAAGATACAGGCTGCGGTATCTCGGAGGAGGATCTTCCGAAGGTCAAGCAGAAGTTCTACAAGTCCAATATCTCAGTCAAGGGCAGCGGCATAGGCCTCGCCGTCTGCGATGAGATAGTTACAATGCACAACGGTACGCTCGATATCGCTTCAGTACTCGGCGAGGGCACTACCGTGACCGTGACGCTGCCCATAGAATATGTTGAGGTGGCGGAGACAATACCTGCGGCAAATGAAACAGAAGAGGAGCAACCGGATGTCTGATTCCAGGAAAACATTAATAGGCGGACAGGCCCTCATAGAGGGTATAGTTATGCGCGGAAAGCACGTAGCTGCGATGGGTATCCGCCTTCCGAGCGGAGAGATAGAGATAACCGAGAAGGAACTCCATCCCTTGAGCGACAAGTATAAAATAGCGGGTGTCCCGGTAATCCGCGGCGTGGTGAATTTCGTTGAGTCCATAACCTTCGGTTACAAGTGTCTCATGGAATCCGCCGAGAAATCCGGTCTTGAGGACACCGAGTCCGAGTCCAAGGTTGACAAGTGGCTCACCGAGCATTTCAGCGACAAGGTAATGCCGATAATCGGCGTTATTTCGGCAATCCTGGGCGTGGCGCTCGCCCTCGGACTCTTCATGTACCTGCCCGCGCTCATAAATGACCTTCTCGACAAATACGCCTTCTCGGGCGGCATAGCGAAGCACAATCTTCAGCCCCTGGTTGAGGGTATCATCAAGATAATCATTTTCATCTTTTATATGTGGGCAGTCTCACAGATGAAGGACATAAAGCGCGTGTTCATGTACCACGGTGCGGAGCACAAGACAATCTTCTGCTACGAGAACAATGAGGAACTCACCGTGGAGAACGTCAGGAAGCAGATCCGCTTCCATCCGCGCTGCGGAACAAGCTTCATGTTCGTGCTCATGATTTTAAGTATTTTCATAGCGACGATTCTTGTCCTGATCTTCCCCTGGCTGCGCGCGAGCAGAGTGGTCTGGGTACTGGCAAAACTCCTCGTTTTGCCCATAGTTATGGGAATCGGCTATGAGTACATCAAGTACGCGGGACGCCATGACAACATCTGTACGAAGATAGGTTCTGCCCCCGGTCTGTGGATGCAGCGCATCTCCACCGTTGAGCCCGATGACAGTATGATAGAGGTCGGAATTGCGGCCTTCAAATACGTGCTTGAGCACGATGAGGATCTGGATATAAAATGACGGAAAAATCACTCGAAAAATCCGTATATGAGAAACTGTGCGGCGTCGTCGATCCCGACGACGCCTCTGTTGATGCGCGCGAGCTCGTGCGTTTTGCCGACGGCGATGAGGCGAAACTCTCAGATGCCGTTGGGAGGCGACTTTCGGGTGAGCCTTTGCAGTATATAATCGGCGAGTGGGACTTTTATAACTGCACATTCCGTGTAGGCGAGGGAGTGTTTATTCCGCGTCCTGAGACGGAACTGCTTGTCGATGAGACACTGGAATTCCTGAAAGGACGCAGCGACGGGGAAAAGACGGTGCTTGACCTCTGCTCCGGAAGCGGTTGTATTGCCATATCAATCGCGAAAAACTGCCCTGAGGCTAAGGTGCTCGCGGTTGAAAAAAGTCCCGCTGCGTTTGAGTTTTTAAAGCAGAATATAATCCTGAATCAGGTGAAGGTGAGCGCCTTCAATGATGACATTCTCGATGGCTGCGGCCATCTGACAAAAGGCCGCTTTGATGTGATTGTCTCAAACCCTCCGTACGTGCGGAAAAACGAGCTTGAAACCCTGCAGACAGAGGTTCTGCGGGAGCCCGTCGAGGCACTCGACGGGGGAGAAGACGGCCTCGTCTTCTACCATGCGATCGCTGATCGCTGGCTCCCGCTTGTCCGGCCCGGCGGCCTTTTGATCGTCGAATGCGGCGAGGACCAGGCCGAAGATGTAAAGAGTATCTTTTCGGCCGCATCCGACGGGGCGGTGTACACGCTTGATGATTTTGCCGGAATACATCGCGCAGTGGCAATAAAATCTTGACGGTTTATCAGTTTTTTAGTATTCTATTATATGTATTATTTTGCGCATTAGATATTAAATGAGGAGGATAGCCCATGCTGCTTCGCGCTCTTTTCAGCGGAGACATACTGACAATAGCAGTAACGGTTGTGGCTGCAGTCTTTCTCGTTTTCGTCTGTATACCCGTACATGAACTTGCGCACGGCTACGTTGCCTATAAGCGCGGAGACAAGAGCATAAAGACCTCAGGTCAGCTCTCGCTCGACCCGCTTGCACATATTGATCCTTTGGGCGCAGTGATGATTGCCCTCATCGGCTTCGGCTGGGGCAAACCCTGCAGAGTAAACCCGTACGCCTTCAAGAACCCGAAGAAGGAGATGGCGATAATCGCCGCCTCGGGTCCTCTCTCAAATCTGCTCCTCGGTCTGGTGCTCATTTTCATCCGCGTACTGCTCAATGTCGTCGCGCCGAATTTCATGGGCATCGTCATGGGCCAGGCAGTTGACATCTTTCTCCAGGTCACGGCTCAGATTACCATCTGGCTCGGAGTTTTAAACCTTCTGCCCATACCCATGTTTGACGGCTTTACCATTGTCCGTGCCTTTTTGAAACCCCAAACGGAAGAAATGGTACTACAGAATCAGCAGATGATAATGATCATCGTCATCATTCTTTTCTTTACGAGAATCCTGGCCATTCCCGTTGAGTTCATCTCAAACTTCATCATTGAATTCTTCTACTGGCTCTGTGCCCTGCCGTTTTAAGGGGTGCGCCATGGAGAAGATTAATTACAAACTCGAGGTCTTTGAAGGTCCTATGGACCTGCTCTTAAGCCTCATCACCAAGCACAAGCTTGATATTATGGACATTCCCATTGTCACCCTCGTTGACCAGTACACGGAGTACGTAAGGGCAATGCAGGACTCAGACATGGAGGTCGCTTCCGAGTTTCTGGAGATGGCCGCAAGACTCGTCTATATCAAGACGGTGTCGCTGCTGCCGAAACACGAGGAAGCGGAACAGCTCAAAGCCGAGCTCCAGGGCGAGCTCCTCGAGTACCGCGACTGCCAGCTCATGGCAGGTAAACTCGCGGATGAGGCGAAAGGCTTTGACTTCATCGGCAGGAAGGCCGATGTCATCGACAGGGACACCACATACAGGCTGTTCCACGAGCCGGACGAGCTCTTCAGGGCTTATATCTCAGCCCTCGGCAAAGGCGCCAGAAAGCTGCCGCCACCGGCTTCGTCATTCACCGCAATCGTATCAAAGAAGATCGTATCCGTATCTTCCAAGATTGTCTTTATACTTCGCCGCGCGCTTAAGGGCGGCAACCTGAGTTTCAGGTCGCTTATTGAGGCCTCGGAGTCCCGCTCGGACATGGTCGCGACCTTCCTCGCGGTCCTCGAACTCCTGAAAGCCGGCCGTATGACCGCGCAGGGCGAGGGTGACGAGATGAAATTCACACTTAACAACGAGAAGAACGGGAGTTGAGAAACTTGAACGCAAAGACACTGCAGGCAAGCGTGGAGGCCATTCTCTTCGCAGCCGGCGATCCGGTGCCCGTATCCCGTCTCTCAAGCGCACTCGAGATTGAACCCGAACTTGCCGAGCAGGTTCTTTTAAACCTGAAGGCCGAGTATGACGAACGCGACGGAGGAATCTGTATCCTCCACCTCGGCGACAAGTTCCAGATGTGCACGCGCACCGAGTTCTCCGAAGAGGTCCGTCGCGTCCTCGAGATGCGCCGCAACGTGCCCCTCTCGCAGGCTGCCTTTGAAGTCCTTGCGGTTGTGGCATACAACCAGCCCGTAACAAAGTCCTTCATCGAACAGGTTCGTGGAGTTGACTGTTCCGGAGTAATTACATCGCTTACCGAAAAAGACCTCATTGAGGAGAGGGGCAGGCTCGATCTCCCCGGTAAGCCGATAGTCTACGGTACAACACCGGCGTTTTTACGCTGTTTTTGTATGGAGTCTCTCGATGAGCTCCCCGCGCTTCCCGGTTCCGAGGAACCCGAGGCGACAGAGGAGGAGCCCGCGGAGGACGCCGAATAAAATTGTTCAAAATTATTCAAAATATACACAGGGGGAGGTGTTGATTATTGGTACTTCTTAAAATCCTCTTTTGGCTTATCTTTATCGTACTTGTGCTTGCGATACTTATCATCGGATTTGTTCTTTTTGCCCTCTCGGTCAAAATCCAGATTATCGGTGACTACGCAGACGAGAAGAAGAGATTCTGGGTCAAGTACGGCATTATCAAGCTGAAAGTTTACCCCGAGATGTTCTCCGAAAAGTCCAAGAGGCGCCGCGCCAAGCTGATGGGCTACATCCGCTCCTGGTTCGGACCTACGGCAAGAAAGGTCTCAAATAAGGCTAAGGCCAAGGCTACGGAGAAGTTTGAGGAGACAAAGGAGAAAAAGGCTGCCGAGAAAGATCTGAACACGGCTGTCGAAATCCGGGAAGAGGAGAAACGCATCGCCGAGGAGGAGCGCAGGCTGAACGAGGAGATCCCTCGCGCACAGGCTTCTTACGAGGCTGCAGTTGAAGCCGAAGAGAAGGGCGAGCCGCTGCCGAATGTCGTTAACCAGGATGAAGTCTCAAAGATCGAAAGCATCAAGACTTCATGGAAAGCCGCGGATATTCCGGGCACATATGACAAGGTAAAGAGTTTCCTTTCCGGTTTCTCAACCGACTCTATTCTTGCTCTGATATCTTCACTCGGAAGCGATACTGGCCACACACTCGGCAAGGTTGGAAGAAGAATCGTAATCAAACGTTTTAATGTGGGACTTGTCGTCAGCGGAAAGGATGCCGCTTCGACAGCATTAAAGTACGGCCGCATAGCCGCAGTTGCCTATCCGTCACTCGGAAGGATCATGAACAGTCTGAACACAAAGGATGTCAGCCTCGATATGACGCCTGACTATCTCGCGAAGAAAGACAGCGGCGAAATTCATGTGACCGTGGCCTTCCGTCCTCTGTTCCTGTTCACACCGTTCATAGGTCTCGTACCGAGACTCGGAAAAGACGGTTTCAAGTTCTACAGGGACTACAGCAAGACAAAGAAAGTCAAGTCGAAAAACGCCTCGCAGGCAGGCTCTGCAGTGGCTTAAGATAACAACCAATCAATTAAAATAAACTGAGGTGCTTAAAATGAAAGAAACAGCAACAGCAGGAATGCTCCAGACAACAATCGAGAAAGTCAAGGATATGATTGACGTTTCCACAATCATCGGCGATCCCGTTTATACTGAGTCGGGTCTTACAATCATCCCCGTTTCAAAGGTAACATACGGTTTCGCAAGCGGCGGCACAGACTTCCCTTCAAAGAACAGGGAACTCTTCGGCGGCGCAGGCGGTGCAGGCGTCACAATCACTCCTGTTGCATTCCTTCTCATCCAGAACGGCCAGGTAACTCTTAAGCATATCACTGCTTATGACAACGCCGCTGAGAGAATGGTTAACCTTATGCCCGAGATGTTCGACAAGGTAACCGGCCTCATCAAGAAAAACTGATTGAAATGCTGAATAATAGCGGGGCTGACGAGGTCGGCCCCGCATTAGTCGTATATTGAGGGTACTTGAAAGAGGGGTTTTTCTGCGTGTCTGACGATAAAATAAGACTCCAGAAGTACATGGCGGACTGCGGTATAGCAAGCCGCAGAAAATCGGAGGAACTCATAGCCTCCGGCAAGGTGAAGGTCAACGGAAAAGTCGCTTCAATCGGCGACAAGGTTGATCCGAAAAAAGACAAGGTTTCGGTCGAGGGACAGGCTGTTCACGCCGAGACTGAGTTTCGCTATATCATGCTCAACAAACCCCGCGGTTTCATTACGACGATGAGCGACGAGCGCGGCCGCAAGTGCGTGGCCGAACTTGTCTCCGATGTCGGCGTGCGGGTCTTTCCTGTCGGACGTCTCGACAAGGATTCGGAAGGGCTTCTGCTCCTGACGAATGACGGAGAGTTCGCAAACAATCTGACCCATCCCTCAAAACATGTTCCGAAGACCTACAGAGTTACCGTCCGACCGGCCATAAACGAGGATATCTTAAACCACCTCATGACCGGTATCATGATTGACGGCAAGACCACTCTGCCCGCGCAGGTCAAAGTCCTGACACAGGAGCCTGACCGCGTCGTGCTGGAGATAGTCATCTGTGAGGGCAGGAACCGGCAGATAAGAAAGATGTGCGAAGCGGAGGGCCTTACCGTCGCGCGCCTTAAGCGCACGGCCGTAGGTCCCGTGAAGCTCGGCATGCTCAAACAGGGCGCCTGGCGCGACCTGACTCCGCAGGAGCTTAAATCCCTTCGCAACGCAAGGAGAAAGTAATATGACAAGAAGCATGACAGGCTTCGGTCGCGCTCAGCGTGACACGGAGAATCTCTTTGTCTCCGTTGAACTCAAGAGTGTGAACCACAGGTATTTCGAACTTTACTCACGCGTGCCGAGAGCATACGGTTTTCTTGATGAGAAGATAAAGTCATATCTCCAGAATCGTGTCGCCAGGGGCAAGATAGAATGCAACGTCGTAATCGAGACCTCGGATTCCGATTATGCTCAGGTGCGTGTAAACCATTCACTCGCTGAGGCCTACATCAAAGCGCTGAACGAGCTTGAAGAGAAGTACAACATAAAGAACGATGTGTCCGTCACGTCGCTCTCGCGCTTCCCCGACGTGCTCTCCGTGCACAAGAGTGAGGCTGATGAGGACGCCATATGGGCGGCAGTGAAAGAGGTGCTCGAAGCCGCGACGGACAACTTTGTCGCGATGCGCGAGCGCGAGGGAGAGAAACTCCGCGAGGATATCTGCTCACGCGCTGACACCATCCTTGAGAAGGTGGCCTTCGTTGAGGCGCGCTCGCCCGAGACGGTGAAAGAGTACAACGAGAAGATGAAACAGCGTATCCGTGAACTCATTGATGACGCTACGGTCGACGAGCAGAGGCTCCTTCAGGAGGCCGCAATCTTCGCCGATAAGGTGGCCGTTGACGAGGAGACGGTGCGTCTGAGAAGCCATATAGAGCAGCTTAAGGCTATGTTCGATGAGACCGAGGCCATAGGCAAGAAGATGGACTTCCTAGTTCAGGAAATAAACCGTGAGGCCAACACCATAGGCTCCAAGGCCGCTGATTTTGAAATCGGCAGGACGGTCGTGGAGATAAAGGCAGAGGTCGAAAAAATAAGGGAACAGGTACAGAACATAGAGTAGGACGAAGGCTCATGAAACTTGTTAACATAGGTTTTGGAAACTGTGTGAATGCGGACCGCATAATCGCTCTTTTAAGTCCGGATTCCGCGCCTGTAAAGCGAATAATAGGTGACTGCAAGGAGAAGGGTACTTTAATCGATGCCTCACAGGGCAGGAAGACGAGGACAGTGCTCATTATGGACAACGACGAGGTTGTCCTCTCATACCTTCAGCCCGAGACTCTCACGCAGAGAATAAACGGTGAGGAGGCAGAGGAGAATGAGTAATGTCGGAGGTTTTCTTCTGATCTTCTCCGGACCTTCGGGCTCCGGTAAGGACACCATCCTGCACAGAATAATGGAGCGTGACGATAAGACTGTCGTCTCCGTCTCCATGACCACCCGTGCCCCGCGCGAGGGTGAGCAGGACGGAAAGGACTACTTTTTCGTCACCAAAGAGGAATTTGAGGACCATATCAAAAACGGCGATATGCTTGAGTGGGCCCGCTACGGCGAGAACTATTACGGCACCCCCAAAGCACCGATCCTGAACTGGATTAACGAGGGTAAGACGGTAGTGCTCGAGATAGAGGTCCAGGGCGCTGACAAGATCAGGGAGCAGTTTCCTGATGTGCGTTCTATGTTCCTCATGCCGCCGTCGCTCCACGTCCTTGAAAAGCGACTCCGTGCCAGAAAGACAAACACGGAGGAGGACATAAAAAGGCGACTGGAGACGGCCAAGGAGGAAATAGGCCGCGCCAACGACTATGACTATATTATTGTGAACAACCGGCTGGAAGATGCAGTAGAGGACGCCATGGAAATCATTCTTCGTCACAGGCGTCATCTGCGTGAAAATGACAGCGGAGACGAGTTCTACTACGGATACCAGTACAAGGATGAAGTAGAATACATAAACGAGGTGGCGCGTGTGCTGCCGCCCGTGGAAGACTTTTCGGAAAGAGGTTTAAAAGATGGCAGAGAATAAGAGATTCAATCCCGATCTTCGTGAGATTCTTCACGATGGCGAGGCTCACCAGATAAGCCGTTACTCACTTGTAACGGCGACAGCCAAACTCGCGAGAGAAATCAGCGACAAGGCTGCCGAGGAGCACGAGATTATAACTGAGAAGCCCGTATCAACGGCTCTCGATAAACTTCTCTCAGGCGAATACGAGATTGAGGAACCTGAGGAGATCAAAGACCTTTAAGGAGGAGACAGGGCATGACTGTAGCGCGCGTCGCCGTGCAGAATGCGGCTTATCATTTCGATGAGCTTTACAGTTATGCCGTGCCCGAGGGAAAGAACGTACAGGTCGGCTGTCGTGTCATGGTGCCGTTCGGCAAGGGTGACGCGGCACGGCAGGCAGTGGTCATCGAAATGACAAGCGAAGACGAAGGGGACACACCGCTTAAAAATGTGGGCGCTGTCCTTGACGAGACACCGCTTTTTGACGACAAGATGATCCGTCTTGCGCTCTTCATGAAAGAGCGCACATTCTGCACTGTCTACGACGCGCTTCGTACAATGCTCCCGGGGCTCTCTCACAAGCCCGCGGACGCCACCGTGAAGATGGCGAGGCTCACGGGCGAGGAACTCCCGAAATACACCGACAAACAGCAGGCTGTAATTGACTGCCTGAAGGGCACGACGGGTGAAATTTCCGTCAAGGAGATCATCTATTTCACCGGTGTCTCTGCGGCGGTTGTCGACAACCTGAGAAAACGCGGTGTAATCGAATACTATGAGAAGGAGGTCTTCCGCCGTCCCTATGAGGAAGAGGCGACAGAGACCGAGAGAGTGAAACTCTCAAAGAGCCAGAAGAATGCCTTTGACAACATGATGAACATGTTTGAAAACGGCGGCGGCACGAGCCTTCTCTACGGTGTCACCGGAAGCGGTAAGACCCAGGTCTATCTGCGTCTCATAGACGAGGTGGAGAAGACCGGACGAGGCATAGTCGTCATGGTCCCCGAAATCTCCCTGACACCACAGACACTCAGTATTTTCCACAGGCGCTACGGTGACAAGGTGGCCGTCTTCCACAGCGCGCTCTCTGACGGAGAGCGTCTTGACGAGTGGAAACGGGTCAGAAAAGGACTTGCGAAAATCGTCGTAGGTACGCGGTCTGCCGTTTTTGCGCCCTTTGAAAAACTCGGCCTCGTCATAATAGACGAGGAGCAGGAGCACACGTACAAGTCCGAGCAGAGCCCGCGCTACCACGCGAGGGACATAGCGAAATACCGCTGCGCCGAGGACGGTGCTCTTCTCGTGCTCGCTTCCGCGACGCCGAGTCTCGAGACATATACTCTTGCCAAAAACGGCAAGTATGCCCTAAGTGTCCTGACGGACAGGTACGGCTCCGCCGAACTTCCGACGGTCGAGACCGTCGACATGTGCCGCGAGCGCTTTGACGGCAACAAGAGCGAGATAAGCAGAACGCTTCTCTCGGCACTCATAAAGAACTTCGAAGAGGGACATCAGTCAATCGTCCTGCTCAATCGCCGCGGCTACCACACATACGCCGCGTGTGACTCATGCGGTGAGGTAATGATGTGTCCCAACTGCAGCATAGGACTGACATACCACCGTCATTCAAACCGCCTTATGTGCCACTACTGCGGCTACAGCGTCCCGTTTACCACCGTCTGCCCCTCCTGCGGGGCAAATGACGTCCGTTACACCGGAGCCGGCACGCAGCGCTTTGAGGAGGAGATAGACAGGCTTCTTCCGGATGCCCGCATCCTGAGAATGGATGCCGACACAACCCTCCAGAAGCACTCATATGACGAGAAACTCGCGGCTTTCAGAAACCACGAGTACGACGTGATGATAGGCACGCAGATGGTCGCCAAGGGCCTTGACTTTGAAAATGTCACCTTAGTCGGCGTCCTCTCGGCGGACCAGCAGCTCTACAATGACGACTACAAGTCGATGGAAACTACATTTGACCTCCTCACACAGGTCATAGGCAGGGCCGGAAGGGGCAAGTACCCGGGCCGCGCCATCATCCAGACAATAAAGCCGCAAAACGACGTAATCATGCTTGCGACGCGCCAGGATTTCGATGCCTTCTACAACACCGAAATCACCATGCGCAAGGCCTGTGTCTTCCCGCCGTTTTGCAACCTCTGCTTCATCAGTTTCCAGGGAGCAAAGGAGGAAAAAGTGCTCAGGGCGAGCACGAATTTCCTGAAAAACATAGAGAAGAAAGTAAAGACGGACGAGTACAAGGACCTCAAACTCATCTGCCTCGGCCCCATGCCGGAGCGCGTGGTCAAGGTCTCGAACAAGTACAGGTACCGTCTCACGATAAAGTGTAAAAACAATGCGCAGTTTCGCCGTTTTCTCTCGGAACTCCTGATGGATTTCGCGAGGGACAGAGAGAATTCCGGCGTAAATGCAATTCCCGATATTACATGAGGTAAGAACAATGGCTTTGAGAAAAATCGTTACGAAAGAGGACCCGATCCTTAAGAAAAAGTGCAGACCGGTCGAGAAGTTTGACGACCGTCTCCACATGCTTCTTGATGACATGGCGGAGACCATGTATGCCGCTGACGGCGTAGGTCTTGCCGCGCCTCAGGTCGGCATGCTCAGAAGGGCTGTCGTAATGGACATAGGCGAGGGTCTCCTCGAACTCGTAAACCCCGAAATAATCGAAAGAAAAGGGGAGCAGTGTGCCGAAGAGGGCTGCCTCTCCATACCCGGTGAATATTATGAAACCATCCGTCCCGCCTACGTGAAAGTAAAGGCGCAGGACAGGAACGGTGAGTGGCATGAGTATGAGGGAGAAGAGCTTAAGGCACGTTGTTTCTGCCATGAACTCGACCACCTCGACGGTGTGCTCTTCACTGAGCGTTTAAACCCGAATCCGACCCCGAAGGAAGAGCGGAAAACAGCTGAGGAAGAATAATGAGAGTAGTTTTCATGGGCACCCCTGACTTCGCCGTCCCGACACTTGTGAGACTGGCAGAGAAGCACGAAGTGGCAGGGGTATTCACACAGCCTGACAAGCCGAAGGGAAGGCATATGACGCTGACTCCTTCAGATGTCAAGATGAAGGCGGAAGAACTGAATATTCCCGTATTTCAGCCCGAGAGTTTAAAGCACGGCGAGGCCATGCCCATACTCGAGGACCTGAAACCGGATGTCATAGTCGTTGCCGCATACGGACAGATTCTGAAAAGCGATGTCCTGAATTTCCCGAAATACGGCTGTGTAAATGCCCACGGCTCGCTTCTTCCGAAGTACCGCGGAGCAGCGCCCATCCAGCGCGCAGTCATAGACGGAGAGACCGAGACCGGAATCACCGCAATGCTCATGGATGAGGGCCTGGACACGGGCGATATTTTAAATGTCAAAAAGACTGAAATCGGCGAGAATGAGACCGCAGGTGAGCTCTTTGACAGGCTTGCCGAACTCGCAGCCGACACCATAGAAGAGACCCTCGAAAACATAGAGAAACTCAGAAAGAGCGCAATAAAACAGGACGATGCAAAGTCCTGCTACGCGAAAATGCTCACCAAGGACGAGTGCCCGATAGACTGGACAAAAACCGCGCAGGAAATCCACAATCATGTACGTGGCCTAAGCCCCTGGCCTACAGCCACGACAACGCTTGACGGCGCAACATTCAAGGTCCACACAACAAGAAAAACAGACAGCAAAACCTCCGGAAAACCCGGTACTATAAGAACTGAAAAAGGCAGAATTTTCGTCGCTGCAGGCGACAGAAATGAGCTTGAAATAACTGAGATTCAACCCCAAAACGGCAGGAGAATGAGCGCGGAGGCGTATCTTCTCGGCCACGAACTGAAAGGAGTGTTCGAATAATGTATTGGGATCCTTTATATTATCTCGTCATAATCATGTTCTTCATCGCCATGGCGGCATC
The DNA here is from genome assembly GCA_017451425.1 of Clostridia bacterium. Classification (GTDB taxonomy): domain Bacteria; phylum Bacillota; class Clostridia; order Oscillospirales; family Acutalibacteraceae; genus UBA1227. The sequence continues at coordinate 44,589 of JAFSPP010000029.1, forward strand.
CAACAAGGTTAAGAGAACCTATTCGAGATATGCTCAGGTGATGAGCTCCAAGGGCATCACAGCTGAGCGCGCCGTACAGATGGTACTCAATTACTACGGCATCACCGATGTCGGCATTGAGCGTATCCCCGGTGAACTGACGGATAATTTCAACCCGAAGACAAACATAATCAGCCTTTCAGAGCCCGTCGCGGGCAGCACAAGTGTTGCTGCCATAGGCGTAGCCTGCCATGAGGCCGGACACGCCGCACAGCACGCAACGGGATATCTTCCCATAAAGATCAGAAACTCAATCGTACCTGTCTGCAATATCGGCTCAATGCTCGGTATACCGATAGCAATTATCGGTGTCGTTCTTCAGAGCATGCAGGGTATGTTTGATCTCGGTCAGACTCTGGTTTACGTAGGTATCATCATGTACGCCTTCGTATTCGTATTCCAGTTTGTAACCCTTCCTACGGAGCTTGACGCAAGCCGCCGTGCCCTCAAGGTAATAGAAGAACAGGGTATTCTGGAAGGTGACGAGAGAGTAGGTGCCAAGAAGGTACTTACAGCTGCCGCAATGACCTATGTCGTTGCTCTTGCAACAGCCCTTGTAAACCTGCTGAGATTTGCATCCATTTTCCTTGGAAGAGGACGCAGGAGATAAGATATGAAGAGTGCAAGACAGTTTGCTCTTGAAACACTTCTGAAAATTGAACAGCAGAATTCGTATTCGAATTTATCAATTGCCGGTGTGCTTGAGGGGAATACCCTCGAGGGCGCCGACAAGGCATTTTTCACGGCACTTGTGTACGGTGTGCTGGAGAGAAAACTGACACTCGACTACAACCTTGAAAAATGCCTTACACAGCCGATAAAACGGCTGAAGCCGGAGGTCCTTTGTATACTCCGGCTCGGCGCCCTCCAGCTCCTGTTCATGGACAAAATTCCCGCGAGGGCAGCCATAAACGAGGCCGTCGAGCTGACCAAGAAAAACAGGTCTCAGTACGCGAGCGGCCTTGTAAATGCCGTCCTGCGCAAAATAAATGACCAAGGACTGATACTCCCGAAGGAGACGGACGAAAACTACCTTGAAATCAAGTATTCCTGCCCTCAGGAACTCATAAATCTCTGGATAAATGCATACGGAAAAGAGAAGACCGTAGGCATACTTGAACATGCCAACGGTCCGCAGAAAATATATGCAAGACACAGGACCGAAGGGCTGAAAATAATCGAAAGTCCGGATGAGCTGACAAGCGATATGCACATCCAGGACAAGTCTTCACAGCTTTGCTGCGAAGCCTTAAACCCGCAGCCCGGTGAGCGCATATTTGATATGTGCGCGGCGCCCGGCGGAAAAACATTCACGATTGCCGAGCTCATGAACGACGAAGGCGAGGTCTTCGCCTTCGATATCCATGAGCACCGCGTAAAACTCATAAGGGCCGGCGCCGCCCGCTTGAACCTCCTCTCAGTGAGGGCACAGGTAAACAATGCGGAGCAGTACAAAGAGGCCCTCGGTCATGCCGACAAAGTCCTCTGTGACGTGCCCTGCAGCGGTCTTGGTGACATCGGAAGGAAACCCGAGATTCGTTACAAAAAAGTTAAGGATATTGAAAAGTTGCCGCTTTTACAATATAATATATTAGTTAATAGCGCGCGCTATGTTAAAGAGGGCGGAACCCTTCTTTATTCGACCTGCACATTAAACCCGCAGGAGAATGAAGGGGTGGTGAAACGCTTCCTTGACGAAGGCGCGAACTTCACCTTGAAGGAGCAGAGGACAATCTTTCCTCAGGATGAGGACTGTGACGGCTTTTTCTATGCCGTTCTCAAAAAGGAGTCCGCAGATTGAAAACGGATATTAAATCACTGACACTTGCCGAACTTGAAGATCTGGCAAAAGAGCTGGGGCTTCAGAAGTTTCGCGCAAAGCAGATATACGAGTGGCTTCACAGACAGTGCGCCAAGTCCTTTGACGAGATGACCAATCTCTCAAAGGAGCAGAGAGCAAAACTCGATGAGCTCTGCGAGATCAAAAACTGCAGCATCGAGAAAAAACTTGTCTCGAAACTCGACGGCACGAAGAAGTACCTCTTCAGGTTAAACGACGGTGAGTTTATCGAATCCGTCCTGATGAAGTACAAGTACGGCTACACCGTATGCGTCTCGAGCCAGGTGGGCTGCAACATGAAGTGTTCCTTCTGCGCCAGCACCATCGACGGCTGTGTGAGGAACCTCGCCCCGAGCGAGATTTTAAGCCAGGTGTACGCCATCACCCGTGACAACAGGAAAGAGGACAGGGACTTCCGCGTCTCTCACATAGTCCTCATGGGTATGGGCGAGCCTCTCGACAACTACGAGAACGTCCTGCGTTTCCTCGAACTCATAACAAACGGGGACGGCCTGAACATCGGCGCGAGAAACATAAGCATCTCGACTTGCGGCATAGTCCCGAAAATCTACGACCTCATTGAAAAGCATCCGCAGTACACTCTCTCGGTGAGTCTTCACGCTCCGAACGACGAGATACGTGACAGGATAATGCCCGTCAATAGGAAGTGGAACACTGAGGAACTGCTCGAGGCCTGCAGGGTCTACACCAAACAGACAAGCAGACGTATCTCTTTCGAGTACGCCATGATGAAAGACATAAACGACACGGACGAGTGTGCAAGGGAACTTGCGAAAAGGCTGAAAGGCATGCTTTGCCACGTGAACCTAATCCCGGCAAACGAAGTCCGTGAGAATGACTATCAGAGAAGCAACAACGAGAGAATAAAGGAATTCTCAAAGATTCTCGAAGCAGGCGGCATAACCACCACCATAAGGCGCAGCCTCGGCGGTGATATAGACGCCTCCTGCGGACAGCTCAGAAGACAATCGAAAGGAGGGGAGTCATGAGAATATCCGCAAAGACAGATGTCGGCAAGGTGCGTCCGAACAACCAGGACTCATACGCCGCCGGTGAATTCCAGAACGGGGTCACCTGGGTGGTTGTGTGTGACGGAATGGGCGGCTACCGCGGCGGCAACATAGCGAGTTCCGCGGCAGTAAAGACCATTTCGGAACGGATAACAGGCAGCTACAGGGAGAACATGACATCCTCCTCAATTAAGAACCTGCTTGTGACTTCAATCACGAACGCCAACTTTGAAATCTTCGACATGGCTTCCGCCAACGAGGAACTCAAGGGAATGGGCACAACGGTTGTCGCGGCGCTCATCACGAAGAAAGCAATCTACATCGCACATGCCGGAGACAGCAGGGCATACCTGGTGTCCGACGGCAAACTCAGACAGGTAACGAAAGACCACTCGGTGGTACAGGAACTCGTGGACAGCGGGGAGATAACCAGGGAACAGGCCATGGATCACCCGCAGAAGAACCTGATAACCCGTGCCCTCGGAGTGGAGGAAATAGTCAAGGTGGATTTCACCGTCGAAGACATTAAAGGAGATGAAACCCTGCTTATTTGCACGGACGGCCTCACGAACGAGGTCACTGAGGATGAGATTCTGCGGGTTCTGTCCGAGAAACCGTTCGAAGAAGTCGCCGACACACTTGTCGATATGGCAAACGAAAACGGCGGCAACGACAACATTACAGCCGTAGCAATTACGAGATAGGGGGCTTGTGTATGGATACTTACGTAGGAAAAAGACTTGATGGTCGTTACGAAATCAGAGAAATAATCGGCGTGGGCGGCATGGCTGTCGTGTACAAGGCATACGACAACATAGATGACCGCATTGTCGCCATCAAAATACTTAAGGAGGAGTTCCTCGCCAACGAGGAGTTCCGCAGAAGGTTCAAGAATGAATCAAAGGCGATTGCCGTACTCTCACACCCGAACATCGTAAAGGTGTACGATGTATCCTTCGGCGACCGTCTTCAGTACATCGTCATGGAGTACATTGAGGGTATCACTCTCAAGGAGTACATCGAGCAGCAGAAGGTCATAAACTGGAAGGAAGCAGTCCACTTTACGACCCAGATTCTCCGCGCTCTCCAGCATGCCCACGACAAGGGTATTGTTCATCGCGATGTAAAGCCCCAGAACATAATGCTGCTTCAGAACGGCAACATTAAAGTAACTGACTTCGGCATTGCCCGTTTCTCACGCGGTGAGACCCGCACAATGAACGAGTCTGCCATAGGCTCCGTTCACTATATAAGCCCCGAGCAGGCGCGCGGCGAGATAACGGACGACAAGGCCGACATCTACTCAGTCGGCGTAGTCCTGTACGAGATGATAACGGGAAGACTTCCGTTCGAGTCCGACAGCGCCGTATCAGTGGCAATAATGCAGCTTCAGAACGAGGCCGTTCATCCGCGTGAAATCAATCCGCAGATTCCCGTAGGCCTCGAGCAGATAACTCTCCGCGCAATGCAGAAGAATGTCAAGGACCGCTATCAGTCCGCGGCTGAAATGCTCCTCGACCTCGATGAGTTCAAACGCAACCCCTCAGTCAAGTTTGACTACTCATACTTCGTCGACAAGGAGCCCACACAGTTCATAAGCCAGCAGGAGGCTGCCAAGGTCATCGCGACTCCCGTCGCGAAGACACATGTCCAGCCCGTCCAGATTGACGAAGAGGACGAGTATGACGATGACGACTCGGTACAGAACAGAGTTCTGCCGATCCTCGTCGGTGTCGCTTCGGCCCTCCTCGCTGTCATTGTCATAATCATAATCGTCCTCGCCCTCTTCACCGACATCTTCAAGAACGACAAGATTGAAGTACCTGACCTCCTCGGTAAGGACTATGCAACAGAGGTAGAGGGCAATAAGAAATACGCTGACTGGGAATTCGACGTCAAGTATGTCACATCCACAGACACGAAGTACCAGGGCGGTCAGATCTGCAAGCAGAGCCCGTACAAGGGTGCAAAGGCCAAGAAGGGTTCAGTCATCAAGATTGAAGTCGTCTCAAACGGCTCACAGGTAGAGATACCTGAAGTCAACGGACTTGAACTCGGCACGGCAAAACAGGAACTTATATCAAAAGGCTTTGTCAACACGAAAGTGGTGCCGGAGTACACGGATGACTACAAGGAAGGTCTTGTTATAAGTACAGAACCCGCGCAGGGCACAAAGGCCGACACCTCAACGATGATAATCATCAATGTCGCCGCACCCGCAAAGGACAACCCCGACCTCAAGGAAGTACCGTCAGTCGTAGGCCTTAACTACAACAAGGACAAGGCTGACATTGAAGAGTACTTCTCAAGCGTCAACTTAAAACTCGGCACGGTCAAGGAAGAGGATTCGAAAGAACCCGCCGGCACCGTCATCCAGCAGAGCATAGATGCCAAGGAGAAAGTACCTGCCGGCACAAAGGTAGATATCATCATCTCCTCCGGTAAGGCTCCTTCAAGCACTGGTACAATCAGCTTCACGCTTCCTGTATCACCCGACGACCTTGAACTCAAGATCTACGTCGGAAACGAGCTCTATGACACAAAGACGCTCAACTGCAACGGTTCCAAGTTCTCGTACAAGCTCACAGGCTCAGGCGAGACCAAGAACGTAGTCTGCAAACTTGACGGCCAGACCATCTATACCTGTACAATCGACTTCTCCACAGACCCGGCTACAATCACAAATGCCAAAGAGACTCCGATTAAGGTAAGAGTTGCAGTTCCCAACGTTGTAGGCAAGACAGTGGCAGACGCTAAACAGATCCTGAACTCCTCAGGTTTCACAAACATCAAGTTTGCCGGCGAATACCAGGATACTGACAAAGTTATAGCCATGATGCCGATAGCCGGCACAAAGGCATATACAACTGACGCAATCACACTGGTTGCGAACTAGGTGAGTATGGTAAAAAACACCCAAAACGGAACAATCATAAAAGGCATAGGCGGTTTCTATTATGTGGAAACCGCCGAAGGCATTTTTGAGTGTAAGGCCAGAGGTGTCTTCAGAAAAGAAAAAATCACCCCCATGGTGGGTGACAATGTCGTAATAACAGTAAATGAAAACACGGACAACACGATTGATGAGATAAAAGAGCGCAGGAGTTTCCTCCTGAGGCCTCCTGTGGCCAATATCGATCAATTGATAATAGTTGTCTCCTGCACACAGCCGAGACCGAATACGCTGCTTGTGGACCGTCTGACGGCCATTGCAGTCAAAAATAATATCGAGCCCGTAATCGTCCTGAATAAAATTGATCTCGCTGACGTAGAAGATCTGAAAGATATTTACAAAAAAACCGTCTTTAATGTCATAGAGGCCTGCGGAAAGACAGGAGAGGGCACGGATGAGATAAAGGAGATACTCAAAAACAAGATCTCCGCTTTCACCGGAAACTCGGGTGTGGGCAAGTCTACATTGCTCAACCAGATAGACCCGCATCTCAATCTCGAGACAAACGAGATTTCACAGAAGCTCGGCCGCGGCAAGCACACCACCAGGGAGTGCACGCTCATAAAACTGGATGACAGCACATATGTCGCAGACACGCCCGGCTTTGCATCCCTTGAACTCTTGAAGCAGGAAGTAATCCTTAAAGAGGACCTCCAGTACTGCTTCCCCGAGTTTGAGGACTATATAGACAACTGCAAATTCGCAACCAACTGTTCCCACACGACGGACAAGGGCTGCGCAGTTATAAAAGCAGTGGAAGACGGTATTATTTCAAAATCCCGACACGACTCATACAAGGCTTTGTACAACGAAGTCAAGGACTTAAAGGAGTGGCAGGTAAAATGAAAGTAATCAAAGCAATATTCAAAGTGCTGCTTTGCCTCGTTCTTCTGGTCGGCCTCACCGTAGGCGGCCTCAATATCTGGATAAGGACGGCAAGCGCATCATTCTATAAAAACAGCGAAAAGGAATTTCAGATCCCGGGGCTCAGCGAAGGGTTCGTCCCGAAAGGCATAACCTATGACGAAAACTCCGGATACTACTTAGTCAGCGGCAGCATGTCTGACAATTCCGCTTCGCGCATCTACACAATAGACCCCGCCACAAGCGATTTCACATATGTTGAGCTGAAGACGGCAGGCGGGGAGGCCGACACGCCGAGCGCTGCCGGCATTGCGGTTCACGGCCGTTACGTGTTCCTTTCCACGGGAACGGAACTTATAAACGTGTACAGACTCGCGGAGGTCACGGACTCAGACTTAAGCTCCGCGACCCCGTTTGCGACCTTCACCGCCGCGAACCGCCCCGAGAGTCTCTTCATTCACAACGACTACATCTTCATGGGTGAGTACTACAACAAGGAAGGCTATGACACTCCCGGCAGTCACAAGTTTGAATCCGACAACGGTGAGCAGCTCAATGCCGTAATGCTCATGTATGATATCACGGCGCTCGTCCAGGCCCTGTCCGAGAGCGAGCAGGCCGCGCTCCAGCCGGAGGCAGCATATGCCGTGCCTGACAACTGCACCGGCATGTGCGTTTTAAAGAGCGGCCAGCTCTGCCTGTCATCCGCCAAAGGTATGAAGAGCTCAACTCTCCGTATCTACGACGACCCGTTGAAGACAAATCTCACATCCGACAACACGTATTCCGCCTTGAACGGGGAGAAGGTACCCCTCTACTATGTCGACAGCGACAGCATGCTTAAAGAGATTTCAGTGCCTCCCATGGCACAGGAACTCGTGACCCAGGGTGACAAGATTCTTGTCCTCACAAGCGCCGCTTCGAACAAATCCATGTTCGGAAAACTGACCGGAGCAGGCACATGCAGGTCCTTTATCCCTGAATTTTAACCAAAATTCGAAAAACAGCATATGTGCAATTTTCACAAAAGTTTTTGACAAAATGTAAAAATTGTGTTGACAAGGTAGAACTTTCGTGATATAGTTCTCGTGGAGTGCAATATAATATATAATGCACGTGGTATAATTCACATGGAGGTACAGCCACATGTCCGAAAATCTGAGAAAGGAAAAGCCGGCGAAAAGCGTTGGTCACATAGTGCTGACGGTTCTGGGTGTGATACTCTGTATCATCTTCCTCCCGATCCTGGTCATGAACACTATCCTGATCATCAAAGGCGCCATGGATGACTCGAAGCCACCATCGGTATTCGGTTATACGCCACTTGTCGTTCTGTCCGGATCAATGGACGACGGCAGCGCGGATGCCATACTCGTTGGCGATTTGATTCTCGTTCATGACTGTGACGCCACAAAGCTTCAGGTGAATGACGTAATCGCATTCATGGAAGGCGACTACGCCGTAACCCACAGAATCATCGCTGTAAACGAAGACGGCACATACACCACACAGGGTGACGCCAACAACGTACAAGATGCCAACCCGGTTGCACCGGACCACGTCATCGGTAAGTACGAACGGCGCTTCCAGGGAGTGGGCAATGCAGTCCTCTTCATACAGAGCCCCAAGGGCATGCTGGTTTGCATCGGCATTCCTCTTGCACTTTTCGTCATATACGACGTAATCAGAAGGCAAATGCTCCTCAAAAAGGAGAGAATTAAACAGGATCAGCTCAAACAAGAAATTGAAGAGCTTAAACAAAATCCTAACCAAGTTGATTTGCCTCGGGAGGTGCTCAAAAAACCTCAGGAAGAGGCCCCGGTTGATGCCGAGCCGATCGTCTTCCTTGACGATGATGACTTGGACGCACCTCAGCCCGGACCTGCGCCTGAAAGACGGCCGAACACTGAAATTCTTGAAAACAACAATACCGGAATTTCAAACAATGCCGAGGGTTTAAACAGGAGTAACGAACCTGCACCTCAAAAAGCTAAAGTCAAAATCGAGGCTCCCAAGAAAGCTGCTACGACTAAGAAGTCCACAGTTGTAAAGGTAAAAGCCTCAAAGAAAAAGTAAATCAACTTATTCCAACTAACTATGAAACAAACCTAGGAGGTTTTTATACATGAAAAAGAACGTAATTTTCCGCATCGCTGCTATCGTGCTTATGTGCACACTCGTAACAGCTTGCTTCGCATCTTCAACATTCGCTAAGTATACAAGCACAGCAACTCTTGACAACAACAAGCTTACTGTTGCTAAGTGGGACATCAAGTACAATGACACTCAGATCGCTACAACAACACCTACCACAGTTTCAGTAAACCTCTTTGATGAGATAAAAGATTCTGATGGTAGCGCAGAGAACGATGTATCTGCTAACCTTATAGCTCCCGGTACAAAGGGTTCTGTTGACTTCGCAGGCGTAACAAACGACTCTGAAGTAACAGCAAACGTTACAATCAAAGTTAAGTCTATTACAAATGCTTCCAACATCCCTGTAGAGCTTAAGAAGGGCGCTACTGTTCTTGCAGCCGGCGACACAATCTACACAGGCGACGTTGCTATCGGTGCTTCCCTTGACACAGCTACAATCGGTACTCTTGATTGGGAATGGAAATTCGAAGACAACCGTGATGCTGCTGATACCGCTCTTGGTATTGCTGCAAGAGATACTGCACCTGAGTACATTGTTGAGTTCGAAATCGTTGTTAACCAGGTAGACTAATTCGGTTCAACAACTACAAACAACACAAACACACATTAATCGCTGAACATTCAGCATTAATCATTTAACCAAACGAGTTTAAACAATTCACAGCTAAAGTCAAATAATTAACACCGGGATGCCCCGTCGCCCGAAAGATGGGTGACGGGGCACCTTTTGTATCACAATTCCGAAAACGTAAACTTTGAGGGCACCATGGAGAATGCTATAGATACCCGAAAAGTGAATAGAAGTCTCTTTGCATACAGAGTAGTAGACATACACAATGACGAGTTCGGCTTTGCCCAGGACAACGTCATCTACACATATGTCACGGACTCTGATTCGAAGTCCAAAGGTACACCTTGGTTGCGTATGCAAAAGACAGGAGAGACGGGCAAGGACCGTCGTAAGTATTTCCTGTTTTTTGGAGACGAAACCGAGTATTCTGCTATTGTAGACAAACATAACGATATCTACGATCTCGAGCACAACTATGTTGCGTCTCTCGTCCGCAGTAAGTTCATAATCATCCTCTTCCTTTTCATCGCAGGTGTAATCCTGCTGACCGGTCTCGCCATGTACCTTGGCGGTTCCATGATTATGAATACAACCTCACCGTTTTCCGAGGATAAGACAATCCATCTTGATGACGGTGATGACAGGGGCGGAAAAGGCTCTGAGACGGTCGATATCGACATTTTTGATCCGATTAACGAGCAAGTCATTGACGATCGCAAAGCTCCCATAAATGACGCGAAAAACGATATTGACGACATAAAGAACAAGCCTGTTGATATTGACAACCTTGCAGATGCAAGACAGGCAGCAATAGATGCCATAAAGAGAGCTGCAGAACTTGCCAAGAAGGCGATAGACGAGACTGAAGATCTCACTCCGGCCCAAAAACGTGAACTCAAGGCCCGCATAGATGATGAGGCAGATTCTGCAATCAAGAATATTGAGGAAGCCTCAACACTTAAGGAAATTAACGATGCCCGTGACAAGGGTCTCGATGAAATCCAGGATGTCCTTGATGACGGTATAGCACAGGCTTTCGTAAACCGTTATTGTTCCGGTGACGACAACGATCCTTACGACAAGAAGGACGACAAGGTCACAAAGGATAACGCCAATCAGATAATCAGCGGTCAGAGGGATTATGACAACCTCACCAACAAGCAGAGGGAAAAGGTAAACAAGATAATCTATCTTCCCACTGATCCCGAAGACAAAAACGGATATGACCGCGGAGAAGATACATACAAGAACTATCCCGAAATGCTTCGTGACGCAAAAGAAGCCATAAGGGAACCCGATGCCCACGGCAGTCTTCTTCCGAAGAAGGCCCAGGAATACCTGGTATGGCCTGGTGCCGAAGGCAGATTCGTCTTCTACGTACAGAATGACGGTGACAAGTTCCTAAACTATGACCTTCTCTTCAGGGAAGCAAACCCTGACAATGTACCGCTTCGCTTCAAGGTAATCGTAAGTGCTGACACAGATGAATACCTTGTAGGCGGCCCCGGAGATAACTGGGGCGACTCCGCCGCTCTGAATGACGCCACACGCGTCATAGAGCCCGGTGAAATCGTTCAGTACAGAATTGAGTGGCAGTGGCCGGATGACGGCACACAGGACGCCAGAGACACCGACATGGGTATCTCCGCCCGCGCACAGACAATTCAGTACGTACTTCAGGCGGAGGTCCGCTTCGAGGAAATCGTATAATTTATTGTTTTTTATAAAATTGACTTAAAATTCTGAGAAAGGAGGGACAATATGCCGCCGCGTAAGAATTCAAACATAGAAAGCATTACACAGGAATATATTGATGGCGCCGTAAAGGTGCACGTCAAGGCATCAGAAGTTCCTCCCAGACAGAATCTGAACATATCCTTTAAAGACGCAGATATGCTCGGTGACGAAGTAACCCTCTCCAACCAGGAGGCTTACGAGGAGAGCCACGGCAAGATCTACGAAATGACCCATAACAACACCGTTCCTTGGCGTAACTGGGCCTTTTATCTCATTCTCCTCTCAATGCTCACCGTCTGCTTTACATTCGCTAAATACGCCAGCTTCGCTTCCGGCGATGCCCAAACCGCCGTTGCAAGCTTCAATGTATCTGTTATAGGCTCGGCTGCTTCAACTGCAACTATAGGCGTAGATCCGACTTCAATCACGGATCCGGGTGATGGTACCGGCAACATAAGTGTAACTTTCGCTGCCGACAGCCCTGAGGCTGCAACTGCAACAATTACTTTTAGTGTTACGAATAATAGTGATGTTACGGTAAAAGTTTTAAATCCTAATTGGAGTAGTCCAAATAATTACCATAGCGTTAGTTTTTCGGGTTGTGGTAATAATATTGCTGCGCACGGACAGGGCACTTTTACTATGACCATTACAAAGTGTGATAAAGATAATTTCCCGGCAGGTCAATCAACAGTTAGTGAAACCGGCACACTTACAATTCAAATAGATCAGGTTGACTAATCAACTTGACTTTTAGCACACCCACAAACCCCGGCAAATTTTATCTGAAAGGGCATAAACATGGAGACTACAAAGCGCCCAAGAATTATATATTTGTTGCTTGCAGCTATGTTTATCGTAACTGCCGCTGTGGCTATGCCCACAACTAATGCGAAATACAGCACAACAAAAACTTACAATATTGCGATTCAAAGCATAGTTAAAAATAAAAGTTATAGAGTCGTAAGAACAACTGCAGTAGATAAAACCGTAAATTTCTCGCCTAAATACGACAGTGCTACAGATACAAAAATACCTTCATCTGTATCATCATTTATTGCAAACACTACTAATTCCAATACAGCTCCCGTTTATATCTTTTGGTCCGATCAGTCGTATACAATTGATGGTAAAACCTATAGCAATAGTTACACCAGAGAGAAATTGGATGGTTCCACTACGTATCACTATAAAGGAACTGCTATTGAAAACTTTATAAAAACGAATTTTAATGCAACAAAACTGAATGATGAAATCACAAATCATATTGTGACAGGATCGAGGTTTTATGGTAGTTCCACCTATACGTACACAGTCGGTACAGATTTAACTGAGGGTTGGTACTATATTAAGATACCGTATTACAAAGCACTTGGAGGCTATGGTGTATTAGCTCGTAATACAAGGTATTGTTTTTCTTTGTTCTATCTGCCTGCAGCTCAGGTTGATTCATATGAGAATGACCTTCAGCTGAATCCGGAAAAGATTGCAATGTTTAGTGGCGGAAGGATTGTATTTACGCTCGAAGAAAACGGCTTTATTGTTGATCAGTATGCAGCTGCTACCAAAATTGTTTTCAGTCAAGCAAGGTTTACAACCGAAGAGGTTCCGGCATAATGGAATAAGTTTTTTGCGGGTCGCAGATGCACCCTGCTCGGGTTGAGCAGGGTGCTTTTAATTTGTGCAAAGTGCTACATCGCATAGGGAAAACAGGTATAAACGGTACGGATTTTGTGTTTAAGGAAATAAAAAGCACAGAACCTAGTCCCGGTGTCAGTCTAGCTTAAAAGAGCTAAGTGGATCACCCATCGGTTCTGTGTGTCTTAAGTGTAGCATAGCTTATACCGGTTGTCAAATCATGTGTTAGATTCTGTTTCATTATATATGTTTTATTATTTATATTGATTTTAAAGGGGGATGAGTTTATAATATTATCGTGTAATTTTGCCTTTTTTTAAGGAATATGAAAAGTTTGCGAGGAATTCTATATGAGAAATATGCCAATCGGTGAAATGCTCAAAGAGTATGGTTACGTTACCGATGAACAGATAAGGGAAGCTCTTGCTATACAGAAGCAGGACCGTACCAAGAAGCTCGGTCAGATTCTTGTAGAGCTCGGCTACATCACAGAGAAGGAAGTTCTTGATGCCCTCGGTAAGAGGATGGGACTCCAGATTATCAAGCTTGATAACTTCAAGGTAGACACCAATGCGGTTGCACGTATTCCCAAGCAGCTGGCTTCAAAGTACAACATGATCGCCATTGCCGAGGATGAGAGCAAGTTGACGGTTGCCATGTCTGACCCGCTGAACTTCTATGCGGTTGAAGATGTTCGTCAGACAACCGGTATGACCCTTGAGGTTTACCTTTGCGAATCCAGCAATATCGTTGCGGCAATTGACCGTTACTACGCTGAGATTTCAACAAAGACCGCTGCTCAGCAGGCTAACGTAGGTGTTGACCTTCCTACGAACCAGGCTGTTCAGGAACTCGAAGAGGCAGACGTAGGTGACGATGTTCCTATCGTTAAATTCCTTAACTCTCTTCTTGTACACGGTTACACGACACACGCATCGGATATTCATATTGAGCCGTTTGAGAAGGAGACGGTTGTACGTCTTCGTACCGACGGTATGCTTGTTCAGTACGTTACCCTCGCAGCGGCTATCAACAAGCAGCTTATTGCACGTATCAAGATTATGTCAGGCCTTGACATCGCTGAGCGCCGTATCCCTCAGGACGGTCACTTCAGACAGATTATTGAAGGCTACGACATGAACGTCCGTGTTTCCACACTTCCTACCGTTTACGGTGAAAAGGCTGTTCTTCGTTACCTCGCAACGAACAATAAGCTTGACCGTACTGAGTCATACGGTATGAACCAGGAGAACTACCAGAAGATGCAGACAATCCTTCGTAACCCGAACGGTATTATCTACATCACCGGTCCTACAGGTTCAGGTAAAACAACAACTCTTTACATGATCCTGGATACACTTGCTCAGAAGCCTATCAACGTATCAACCGTTGAGGACCCTGTTGAGCGTACACTTCCGCACATTAACCAGACACAGGTTAACGTACTCGCGGGCATGACCTTCGCGGCCGGCCTTCGTTCTCTTCTCCGTCAGGACCCTGACGTTATAATGGTCGGTGAGACCCGTGACGGTGAGACCGCTGAAATCTCCGTTCGTGCTGCTATCACAGGACACTTGGTTTGCTCCACACTGCATACGAACGACGCACTTTCATCTATTGTACGTCTTGAGGATATGGGCGTTGAGCCTTACCTCGTTGCAAACTCAGTTGTAGGTATCGTTGCGCAGCGTCTTATGCGTAAGGTATGCCCGAACTGTAAGGAAGAGTATGAGCCGGATAACGTTGAGTGTGAGGCCATGGGCGCTCACCCCGCAACGGTCGCACGCGGCAAGGGCTGCCACCAGTGCAACGGCACAGGCTACAAAGGACGTATCGCGATCCACGAGATCGTTGTTATTGATAAGACGCTTCGCCGCATGATCGCAGACAGAGCGGACATGGACGACATGATCAGATACGCTGTTGAAGAACAGCACATGAGCACACTGAAGGCTTCTGCTTTGAAACTTGTTGAAGAGAAGATCACAACAGTTGAAGAGATGCTTAAGGTTGTTCAGACATCCGAGTAATTTTTTTAATTTCGGACTTTCCTTTTAGGAAATTTTTGTTTTTGTTTGATTGTTTTTTGCTTTTAGTTTAGCTTTTGATTTTAGTTTTGGAGGATTAAGGTTATGGCTTTAAGTCAGCAGAGAAAGGGACAGTTGTTTACGGTCCTTTTGTCGCTTCTCATAGTCTTGGTGCTGACCATGCTTATTATCGGCATTTGCATTCTGAGTTATACTATCTCGTTTGTAAATGGCGAGATAGCTATTGATCTTGACGCCTACAAGAACAGCCAGGACCAGACCTCTATCATCTATGCTTATGACGCGGCCGGGGAGCCGTACGAGATAGCGCGTCTTCACGGTGAGGAAAACCGTATATGGGTTGACCTTCAGGATATTCCGGAAGATGTCCAGAACGCTTTCATCTGTCTTGAAGACAAGCGCTTTTACAATCACCCCGGCGTCGACTGGCTCAGAACTTTCAAAGCCGTTATTACCCTTGGCAGGTCGGGCGGCGGTTCAACCCTGACGCAGCAGCTCATCAAGAACCTGACTGATGAGAAGCAGGCCACGGTTGCACGTAAGTTCAACGAGATTCTCTATGCGCTGAACATGGAGAAGAATTTCGATAAGTCGGAAATTTTGGAGGCTTATCTCAACACGATTCCTCTGGGTTCGGGCTGCTACGGTGTACAGACCGCCGCCCAGAAATACTTCGGTAAGGACATTACCGAAATCAATGCCTCGGAAGCTGCGGTTATGGCTGCCATAACCAAGGCGCCCACAAAGTACAATCCTTTGCTCAACCCCGACAACAACAAACGTCGTCAGCTTCTCTGCCTTGACTATATGAGAGACCAGAAGAAGCTCACAAAGGACGAGTATAACGAGGCCGTAAATTACAAACTCGTTTTCACAAACGATCCGAATTTTGTACCTTCAAAAGAAGTCTCCAAGACTTTAAAACAGGATACCAAGATAAACAGCTACTATGTCGATTTCGTAATCGATTCAGTCATCAAGGACTTAAAGAGCCAGTACGGCTACACACAGAGCGAGGCTTACCGTATGATTTACTACGGTGGTCTGAAGATCTACTGTGCGCTTGATGACAAGATCCAGGCCGCCGCCGAGGATATCTACGTAAACCGTACGGGATTCCCGGAGGAGAAGGAGAGAACCGAAGACGGTTCCAACGGAACCAAGAAGAAGGTTCAGTCCGGCATTACGATCATGAACTACGAAGGACGTGTAGTTGCAATGGTCGGCGGCGCAGGTAAAAAGACCATAAACCGCGGACTCAACCGTGCGACGGACGCAGTCAGGTCGCCCGGTTCCTCAATCAAGCCGCTGTCCGTTTACGGACCCGGCATTGACAAGAACGTATTGAATTACTCAACACGTCTTCTTGATTACGGTATCATAGTCAACGGCCAGCGCTGGCCCCGTAACTTCTCAGGTTCCATGGGCTCAGAAGACAGCTATTGCATCTTGCAGTCAGCGGTTGCCCAGTCCCTGAACACTACATCGGCACAGGCACTGAAGAGAGTAGGTCTTGATACCTCTTTCGACTATGTTACAAACCACTTCCACCTCTCAACACTTATTGCTGACGGTGACAATACCGACAAGAATTTCTCGTCACTGGCCGTCGGCGGTATGTCAAGAGGTGTAACCACACTTGAGATGTGCGCCGCTTACTGCACATTCGGTAACGGCGGTAAATACTATAAGCCGTATTGCTACTACAAGGTAACTGACTTCTCAGGAAAGAACGTCTACCTTGAGACAGCCGCAAATCCTGAACAGGCCATCGGTGAGGACACTGCCACTATCATGAACAGAATCCTCCAGACCGTTACACAGGGCGGCGGTACAGGTTACGGCAAGGGCGTTTCGGGATTCACTACTTACATGAAGACCGGTACAACCTCAGACACCAAGGATAAATGGTGCTGCGGCGGTACACCTTACTACTGCGCGGCCGTATGGTTCGGCTACGACAAGCAGGAAGAGATGCAGACGGGCGGAGCAAACCCGGCCGCCAACATCTGGTCAGCCGTTATGAACAAGGTTCATGACGGACTTCCCGAAAAGGACTTTGAATACTCGGGTACCGTAGTTTCACGCTCGTACTGCAGAGAGTCAGGACTCCTCGCCGGGGCCGGCTGTACGCAGACAGGCGGAGGCTGGTACAAAGCAAACCGTCTTCCCGGGGTTTGCGACGGTTCTGAGCACGCAGATGCGAAGGCCGCAGCTGAGGCTGAAAAACAGGGATAAGGTCGTAAATGATGCGGCGACATTTGTTGTCGCCGCATTTGATTTTAAGTGAGGAAATTATGGTAATACTCGGTGTTGACTACGGGTATGCGCGCACGGGACTCTCTGTCTGCGATGCGCTTGAGGTATTGGCATCACCCGCAGGAGTAATAACTGAATCTTACATGCCGAAGGTAGCAAAGCGTATCGCTGAGGAAGCCGCTTCACGAAACGCCGAGCTTATTGTCGTAGGGCTGCCGCTTAATATGGACGGCTCTAAGGGCTCGCATGCTGAGGCATCTGAAAAGCTCGCGGAGATTTTGCGCTCCGAGTACGGGCTTTCTGTTGAACTGTTTGACGAGCGTCTTACGACTGTCGAGGCATACGGTCTCTTAAGTGAGTCCGGCACCTTCGGAAAAAAGCGCCGCGATGTAGTTGATTCGGTTGCAGCAACCATAATACTGAAAGACTTTTTATCCGCCCGCGAGAACGGAGACAATTGATGGATTACAGAGAAAGAATGAACAACATGCAGCGGGAGGCCATTGAGACTACTGAAGGCCCGCTGCTTATACTTGCAGGCGCAGGTTCGGGAAAGACAACGGTATTGGTGTCCAGAATCGCTCACATCGTCAGCACGGGGCTTGCAAAGCCCTGGGAGATACTTGCCATCACTTTCACGAACAAGGCCGCAAACGAGCTCAAGGAGCGTCTTGCGCTGTACCTCGGCGAAGAGGTGGCGAAAGATGTCTGGGCAGGCACCTTCCATGCCGTCTGCGCACGCATACTGCGCCGCTCGGGTTCTGTGCTCGGTTACTCCTCGCACTTTACCATCTATGACACGGATGACTCGAAGCGTATTGTGAAGGAATGCCAGAGGCTTCTTGATATTGATGACAAGTTTATGCCGCACAAGAGCATTCTCTCGGCCATTAGCAAGGCGAAGGATGTCCTTATGGAACCTGATGAGTTCATGGCTCAGGCAGGCAACAATCCGCGTGAGAAGAAGATAGCGGAGTGCTACAAGCTTTATCAGCAGCTTTTAAAGAACGCTGACGCCATGGATTTTGACGATATCATCGTCAATGCGGTAAAACTCCTTCGGGCCGACAAGGACGTCAGGGAGTACTACCAGGCGAAATTTAAATATGTCCATGTGGATGAGTATCAGGACACAAACCATGCACAGTATGTCCTGACATCTCTCTTTGCAGGCGGATACAACAATATCTGCGTTGTCGGTGATGACGACCAGAGTATCTACAAGTTCCGCGGTGCGACAATCGAGAACATCATGGACTTTGAGAAGCATTACAAGAATGCAAAACTCATACGTCTCGAGCAGAACTACCGCTCGACCGGAAACATACTCTCGGCCGCAAACTCGGTTATCTCAAATAACAAGGAGAGGAAGGGCAAGAACCTCTGGACGGAAGCTCCGGATGGCGCTCTCATAACTCTCTATACCGCAGATTCCGAGACTGACGAAGGAGTCTACATCGCCGATGAGATTATTACTGCGGTGGCAAACGGAGGACATTACTCCGACAATGCGGTTTTGTACCGCATGAATGCCCAGTCGAACGCCATTGAGCGTGCGTTCGTGAGAATGGGCGTGCCGTATCAGATTGTCGGCGGCAGGCGCTTCTATGAGCGCAAGGAGATCCGCGACGCGATGGCTTACCTGACACTCGTCGTGAATCCTTCGGATTCGATTAAACTGCGTCGCGTCATAAATGAGCCGAAGCGCGGCATAGGCGACACCACCGTAAATGCCGCCGCCGAGATTGCCGCAGGCATCGGAATATCCGTCTTCGAGGTAATGGAGCAGGCTGACCAGTATGAGCGTCTCTCACGCTCTGCAGGCAAACTTAAGGCTTTCACGGATATGATCAACTCCCTGCGCGAAAAAGCCCTTGATGAGCCTCTCCCGGCACTTTATGACGATCTTCTTGAGGCGACGGGCTACATCGATTACTTAAAGAATGATAAAGATACATTTGAGGACCGCTGTCAGAACCTTCAGGAACTCAAGACGAATATGATTCACTACCTTGATGACAACCCTGACGGTGACCTTGAGGGCTTCCTTGAGGAGACGGCGCTCCTGTCCGATATCGATGAGAAAAACGATACCGCTGACAAGGTTGTGCTCATGACCCTTCACTCGGCCAAGGGCCTCGAATTCCCGACCGTTTTCATGGTCGGAATGGAGGAGGGACTCTTCCCGGGAAGGCAGAGTATAGGTGACTCCGCAGAGGTGGAGGAGGAACGCCGCCTCGCCTATGTCGGAATTACCCGCGCAAAGCAGAAACTTTATATGACAAACGCGCACGTGCGCATGGTTTTCGGACAGACTGTCCGATATCCGCAGTCGCGCTTTATTGCTGAAATACCCGCCTCGTTTTTTGAGGAACCGCCCGCCCGTTCCACTGCAGGATACGGTTACAAGGGCTATTCCTCAAACTACAAAAAGCCTTCATTCCAGGGCTTCGGCGGCTATTCCTCATCCTACAGCGGTGACTTCGGCGGGGAGGAATATGACGGTCCGTACGGTGACGCTTCCAAGATGGAATCGTACAACACGGCCCGCAAGATTTCCGCGAAATCCAGTTCGCCCGCCTCGGTCGATGTCGACTACAAGGTAGGAGACACCGTAAAACATAAGGCCTTCGGCACAGGCGTAGTTTTATCCGTGACGGCGATGGGCAACGACAACCTTGTTGAGGTTGCCTTTGATAAGGCCGGCACGAAGAAGCTTATGGCAAACTACGCCAAGCTTGAAAAGATTTAGTTTTTGAGATTAAAAAAGCCACCCTGGCGGGTGGCTTTTTGTTTATTTTCGTTTTTCAGACTCTGAAGGGTGTTGAAACACCGGTCAGGCGGAAGTTCTTGGGTTTCTGGTTGTAGTTTGTCCTGAAGGCGGAGAGGGCAAGTCCGAGGCCTATGTAAAGGCAGAGGGTGGACGAGCCGCCCGCGCTGAAGAACGGGAGTGTGATACCGATTACGGGACCCACGCGAAGGCACATAGCTATGTTGATTATGGTCTGCGAAGCTATCATCGCGCCAATGCCATAGCTCATGAACGTAGTGGCCGTGTCTGACGATTTGCGGCCGTTTCGGATGACCTTGAAGATGATGAGGAAGATGAGGGCGAAGGCGGCCAGACCGCCTACGAAACCGAGTTCCTCACAGACAACGGTGAAGATCATGTCACTCTCACTTACGGGCACCGAACCCGACTGGGTGTAGGTGCCTTTGAAGAGGCCTTCGCCCAGGAAACCGCCGTTGCAGATTGCGGTTATACCGCGGTTCTGCTGGTATGCGACATCCGGGTATGCCTCGGGGTCAACTATTACTATGAACCTCTGTTTCTGGTAGTCCGAGAAGAACTTGAACCAGAGGAGAGGTATGGCGGCGCCGACAAGCACGACTGCCGCGAGAATGTATTGCCATCCTATTCCTGCCATGAAGAGCATGGCAAGGGCAATACAGATGAACACGGCGGCGGAACCGTCATCGCCGGATTTCATTACGAGTAACGTAGGTACGAGTGCGTGAAGGCCCAGAAGAAGTATGTTCAGGGGCTTGTTTATACTCTGCTTCATGACTGAAAGGTGCGTTGAGAAAGTGATTATGAACAGCACCTTTACAAGTTCTGAAGGCTGGAAGTAGAAGAAACCGAGGGGAATCCAGATCTGTGAGTCAGGACGGTTGGGCGGCGCTACGCCGAGAGGCGACATGACAAGGATCATGAGGCCTATGCCGAGAGCTGCCCAGATAAACCAGAGCTTACAGAGTATGTCGTAGTCAATGAGTGAGATGACGATGGCCGCGACAAGACCCAGGGCGGTCGCAATAATCATAACGAGCGCTTCACGGGGAATACCCGAGGTTATACTGTGGAGCTTTGCGCTGTAGACCATGAGCGCGCCGAAAGCCGACGTAACTATGGCTAAAAACAGGAGAATCCAGTCAGTTCCTTTTATGAAATGGACGATGGAGTTCTTCAGGCCTCTCACCTCACTTCCCTTAAAGTTTAGTCTATTATAGATGCAAGTAATGTTTTTTTCAAGTTTGCGTGCGCAGTGTAATAAAAAAGTAGTATTTACTTTTCATATATGTTAGAATTATTGAGATTTTAAGGAGGTGAGCGCGTGCGCGAGATAAAAACTTCGTCCGTAACAGAGACGGAGCAGTTTGCCGAAGAGTTCGCGAAGGAACTGAAGCCGGGCACCGTGCTCGCTTTTTTCGGCGGAATGGGCGTGGGCAAGACGGCCTTTACAAGGGGACTCGCGAGAGGCCTCAATATCCCGGCGGCAGTCGCTAGTCCGACCTTCGCTATAGTCAATGATTACGGCGGAAATCCGCCGCTTGCCCACTTTGACATGTACAGAATAGAATCCTGGGAAGACCTTTATTCCACGGGCTTTT
This sequence comes from Clostridia bacterium, assembly GCA_017451425.1. GTDB lineage: Bacteria > Bacillota > Clostridia > Oscillospirales > Acutalibacteraceae > UBA1227. The sequence goes on from JAFSPP010000029.1 coordinate 66,118, forward strand.
TTGACTATATCGACGCCGGTTATATACTCGCCGTCGAGTGGAGTGAGAACATTGAAAACGCTCTGCCCGAGGACAGCATAAGGGTGACGATTTCAAAGGGCGAAAACGAGAACGACAGACTCATCACCATTGAGGAGGGCATATGAAAATACTTGCCGCTGACTGCAGCGCCGGACCCGCGTCCGTCGCAATAGTTGAGTTCGGCGAGACACCTTCGGTGCTCGCAGACCTCTTTAAAAACGAGGGCCTGACCCATAGTCAGACCCTGGTCCCGATGATGTCTGAAGCTCTCAAAACGGCGCAGGTAAAACTGTCGGATATCGACTTTTTTGCCATAAATGCCGGACCGGGCTCCTTTACCGGTGTGCGCATAGGTGTCGCCGCCATGAAGGGCCTTGCGGCCGAGGGCGGCAACAACTGTATACCGGTCTCGACGCTCCGGTCCATGGCTTATAACTACGTCGATTCCGACCCCGTCACCGTCTGCGCCGTAATGGACGCCCGCTGCAACCAGGTCTATACCGCCACCTTCGGGGTCTCAGGCGGCAAAATCAGCAGATTAACCGATGATTCCGCCATTTTGATTGACGGGCTTTGTGAAAATCTGAAATCTTTGAAAAAAGATGTGGTTTTTGTTGGTGACGGCGCAAAACTGTGTTATAATATTTTGAATAGTAAATTGCCTTGCAAATTGGCCGATGAGGACCGTCTTTATCAGAGCGCAGTGTCTGTCGCACTTTGCGCAAAAGACATGCTCGATGAGGGCTTTGCGCCTGTCTCCGCGGAGGAACTCCTCCCGGTTTACCTGCGCGCTCCTCAGGCCGAACGCGAGCTGAAAAGGAGAAACGGTCAATGATTGTACTCGGCTGTGATCACGGCGGTTTTGAACTCAAGCAGGCTATCATGAAACACCTCGATGAGGCCGGTAAGGAATACATCGATGTAGGTTCATACAACACAGACTCAATCGACTATCCCGTCATAGCGAAGGCCCTCTGTGAGAAAATCACTTCGGGCGAGGCCGAACTCGGCATTCTCTGCTGCGGCACGGGCATAGGCATGAGTATGGCCGCAAACAAGGTCAAAGGCATTCGCGCTGCCTGCTGTTCAGACACATTCAGCGCACGCCTCACACGCAATCATAACAACGCAAATGTACTCTGCCTCGGCGGCAGAGTTTTAGGCGCAGGTCTCGCTCTCGACCTCGTCGACGCCTTCCTGGGCGCCGAGTTCGAAGGCGGTCGTCACCAGCGCCGAGTAGATATGTTAGAAGGGGACTAAATCATGGGAAACATTGTAATTACTAATCATCCGCTTATTCAGCACAAACTTTCAATTCTCCGCAACAAGGATACGGGCAACAAGGAATTCCGCATTCTCATAAGCGAAATCGCCATGCTCGAATGCTACGAGGCAACCAGGGACCTTCCTTTGAAGGAAATCGAAGTTGAGACGCCGGTTGCTGTTGCAAAGCAGCATGACCTCGACGGTAAGAAGATGGCAATTGTACCCATTCTCCGTGCGGGTCTCGGAATGGTTGACGGCATTCATGCCCTCATCCCGTCCGCGAAGGTCGGCCACATAGGCCTCTACCGCGATCCTGAGACACTCAAGCCTCACGCATATTACTGCAAAATGCCCGCGGACATGGAGGAGAGAGACGTAATCGTCCTCGACCCGATGCTCGCAACCGGCGGTTCCGCAATTGACGCCATTGACCAGATTAAAGCCATGAATCCGAAATCAATCAAATTCATGTGCATAATAGCTGCTCCGGAAGGCCTCAAAGCCCTTTCCGAAGCTCATCCCGATGTTGACATCTATGCCGCAGCCATGGACGACCACCTCAACGAGCACGGCTATATCGTACCCGGCCTCGGTGATGCGGGCGACCGTATCTTCGGCACTAAGTAAGGAGAAACTCAGATGGGAATCATCAACGATCTTGACAGGCACAACAACAAAAAGACCGTAGAATACTTCATCAATTCAAAGGTCGATGACCTCATTGAACGCGCTTCAACTGAGGGCAAGCGCAGAAAACAGATTGAGAACAAAGTGGCTGATGACTGTGCCAATCCTGACACTGCTGAAGGCCTTGAGTATTTAAGCTCAATTGCCGATTTTTCCGAGTTCCCCAAGTACTCGGGCAGAGGCGTTCAGGAGGCAGCTCCCAGCATTGAACCCGACTCTCTCACCATGTGGTTTACAGAGGTTGAGAAGGACGAGGTAGAGGAGTTCATAGCCAAGATCGTAAACGCGGGCTTCATGAAAAACGGCCCCGATTACATCAAGGAAATTGACGGCAGAAAACTCATCATGTCCATTGACTATGCTGCGGACAAACTCAGAATCTTCTATAAGAAAGCATAAAAACGGGGCGGCTTGACCGCCCTTTTATGCCGGTGTGATGGAATTGGCAGACGTGCCAGACTCAAAATCTGGTGGTGGCGACACCGTACCGGTTCGATCCCGGTCACCGGCACCATAAGGCTTATCCTTTCGGATAAGTCTTTTTATTTTCCGAAAACTTTGGTATAATCACTTTACTATGAAAGTACTTGTAGTATCTGATTCCTTCAAAGGAACATGGACAAGTGAAGAGATATGCAGGATGGCGCGCGAAGCTGCGGCCGATCTGCCGGGTGTAGAGGTAGTAACGATACCTGTTGCCGACGGCGGTGAGGGCACGGTTCGCGCGTTTATTGAAGCTACCGGAGCAGAGCCTGTGACGGTTGATGTTACGGGTCCTTACTCTGATACTACCGTATCCGCGACATATGCCGTAAAGGGCTATACAGCGGTCATTGAGATGGCTTCTACCTGCGGACTGGCACTGCTTGATAAACTCGGCAGGGAGAGGAACCCCTTCAAGACAACCACATATGGTACGGGTGAGCTTATCCTGGATGCTCTTGAGCAGGGATGCATTAATATCCTGATCGGCCTCGGAGGCAGCTGTACCAATGACGGCGGGTGCGGTTGTGCCGCGGCGCTGGACACCCGTTTCTATGATAAAAACGATGAGGAGTTCATCCCGGTGGGAGGAACCCTGAAGAATATTGCACGCATTGACACAACCTACACGGAGGCGGCCTTCCATGAGGTCACGCTGACCGTAATGTGCGATGTGGACAACCCTACGGTAGGTGCGGAAGGGGCCGCCTTCGTGTTCGGCCCTCAGAAGGGCGCACCCGCCGACAGACTCTTCCAGCTCGATGAAGGCCTTTCAAATTTGTGCAAGGTCATAGAGCATTACCTGAACAAGAAGGTTGATGACCTGCCCGGCGGCGGTGCCGCGGGCGGTATGGGAGCAGGATGTGCGGCATTCTTCAACGGCCGCATAGTCTCCGGCATTGACGCTGTTCTGGATGCCGTCGAGTTTGACGATCTCGTCGCCGATGCCGACCTCGTCATAACCGGTGAAGGCAAGCTCGATTCACAGAGTCTCTCCGGCAAGGCCGTCTCCGGAATCGCAAGGCGTGTCGCCGGCAAACCGCTCGTCGCCATCGTGGGCAGGAGCGATCTCTCCGACGATGAGCGCTCGGCCCTAGGCCTCGCCGCTGTCGTCGAGACAGGCTACGACGGCGACTACAAAGCGATATTTTCTGACGTCGTGAAAAGGTATATGTAAAAATATACAATACAATATATAGATATAGTCAAAACCCCGCCTTCAAATGGTGGGGTTTTACCTGTAAAATAGGAAACGCCCGGCGGGGTTTCGGAAATGTAAATTTTATTGAATTTTTCGTATTGACATTAAAATATGGTTATGTTAATATAGTCGAGCGC
>JAFSPP010000030.1 GCA_017451425.1 Clostridia bacterium
ATAAACTATCTTTATGCGGCGAGAAAACTGGGATTCATCGAAGGCAGGCTTTCAAAAGCGGCCGTTATCATAGGCTCGCTCGGATGCGCCGCAATCTACGTCACAATCAACGTGCCCTCGGCAGGTCTTGACCTCATTCCCGACTCGGCACGCTGCCTTGCCCACTGGAGCGGCGCCCTCATCTTCGCCTTCTTTGAAGTCGCGATGCTCGCCTTCCTGCTTTTTCACTATATGCGCAAGGGCGACAAGCGCTTCAGGCTGACCTTCATCATCTTCATTGCGACGATGGCGGTCATGGCAGTGCTCCTTGTCGCAATCGGCAAGAGCGCCCTCATCGAAAACCTTCCTGTCTGGGTAGCATACATCATCCTGTTCCTGCTCAACTTCACCAAGGTCTTCGATAAAAAGACAGCTGAATAAACAAAGCCCCGAGTTGAACTCGGGACTCTTTTTTTATTTCTGATGGTAATCACTGAGGAAGTCCGCCAGTTTGTCCGTCGACTCCTTGAGAATCGAGAGACGCGGAAGGTAGACTATGCGGAAGTGGTCGGGCTCGTGCCAGTTGAAGCCGCTTCCGGGGACGAGGAGCACGCGTTTCTCTTTGAGGAAGTCAAGTGCGAACCTGTTGTCGTCCTTTATGTTGAACATCTTGGTGTCTATCTTCGGGAAGATGTAAAAGGCGGCTTTCGGCTTCACTGCGGAGAGACCGGGTATGTCGTTTATGGCCTCGTAGATGAAGTTGCGCTGTTCATAGACACGGCCGCCGGGTACGATGTACTCGTTTACGCTCTGGTAGCCGCCGAGCGCCGTCTGAATGATTGACTGACCCGGTACGTTTGAGCAGAGGCGCATGTTTGAGAGCATGTTTATGCCTTCAATATAGTCTTTTGCGACACTCTTGTTGCCCGAGAGAATCATCCAGCCTACTCTGAAGCCGCAGACCATGTGTGACTTTGAAAGTCCGCTGAAGGTGACGCAGAAAAGGTCGGGGCAGAGTGAAGCAATCGAGATATGCTTGTAGCCGTCCATGACAAGGCGGTCATAAATCTCATCCGAGAAGATGATGAGTTCATGCTCTCTCGCAATCTTTACGATCTCCTCAAGGAGCTCCTGTGAGTAGAGGGCGCCTGTCGGGTTGTTCGGGTTGATTATGACTATTGCCTTTGTCTTGTCGGTTATCTTCTTCTTTATGTCCTCAAGGTCGGGATACCAGTCTGAACTCTCGTCACAGATGTAGTGCACGGCCTTGCCGCCGGCGAGGTTCGCGCAGGCGGTCCATAAGGGATAGTCGGGCGACGGAATGAGTATTTCGTCGCCGGTATTTAAAAGCGCGTGCAGGGACAGCTGTATGAGCTCTGAGGCACCGTTTCCGGTGTAGACATCCTTCATTGTGACATTGGGTATGCCCTTAAGCTGGGCATACTGCATTACGGCCTTGCGCGCGGCAAAGATTCCTCTTGAGTCAGAATAGCCCTGCGAGCCGGCAATGGAGTCACGCATGTCAATGATGACCTCATCCGGCGCGGAGAAACCGAAGGCAGCGGGGTTACCTATGTTGAGCTTTAAAACCTTTATACCCTCTTCCTCCATACGGTTGGCCTCGTCAACGACGGGACCTCTTACATCGTACAGGACGTTATCCAGTTTTGATGACTTTGAAAATGTACGCATATTTTCCTCTGTTTATATATTGATTAGGGTATATGATACCACTAATATATCTGCAATTTCAATTGCCAATTTAAAAGAACCCCGGGCGGTGGGCCCGGGGCTTTAATTTGTTGCTACATTGTTGCTACAAATCATTGACCTGAACCTTTGATAATAGTATAATGTCATTAAAGATTGGGGGTATAATCATGGGAAAGGCAGAGTCTACGAAATCGGATATGTTCCGTTTCAGGATTAATCCTGAAGTGCGTAAAGAGGTTGAAAGTGTTTATGAAAAAACCGGGCTTACGTTAACCCAGGCCATAAACATTTTTATCCGACAATCAATCAATGCCGGAGGCTTGCCCTTCCAGGCAACGGAGGATAATGCGGAAATGATTAAAGCAAAATCAATTGAGCGGCTTGTAAAGGAACTTGAGTACGGCGAGAACTCAGGCGAACTTGTAAGCGAGGAAGATGTTTACAAGAGACTTGGAGTAGATATGGCATGAGAATAATGTATACCCCCGCGTCAATCGAAGACATCGAATCCATCGCAAATTACATCAAAGATAAACTGAAAAGTCCGACTGCCGCAACAACTTTTAAAACACGCATCGTTCGAGCAGTTTCGCTTCTGAAAGATTCACCTAATATGGGTGTTAAACTCTCGGAGAAGACAGATGCCGTAAAAAAAGATTATCGGTTTATTATCGTAAACAACTATTTGATTTTTTACCGTATTGAAGGCGATGTAATAGTTATTGTCAGAATACTTGACGGGAGAACGGATTATCTCAGATTCCTTACCTGAACAAAAAAGGCCCCGGGCGGTGAGCCCGGGGCTTTGTTTTATTTTGCGGCTAAATCGCACAGGGTTTTGCTGTAGAAGAAGTCGCGGACCATTTTGTCGTATTCTTCCCACATGGGGAGGGTCCGGCACGATTTGCGGCGCGGGCAGGTGTTTGTGCCCTCGGCGAGGCAGGCGACGGAGGAGAGAGTGCCCTCCATGAGCTCGAGTATTTCGCCGACAGTGTACTCCTCCGGCTTTCTGACGAGCTTGTAGCCACCGCCCTTGCCGCTCGCTCCTACAAGGAGCCCGCCGGCAACCATGTCCTTGACTATTATTTCGAGGTATTTCTTGGAGATTTCCTGTCTCTCCGCTATGTCTTTTAAGGGTACGAAGTTTCCGTCTGCGTGCTCCGCGAGGTCAAGCATGACGCGGAGGGCATAACGGCCTTTTGTCGTAATCACGGTATTTCACGCCTTTCTGAAAGATTATACCTATTATACCGCAAGGTTGATGGGCAATCAAGTGTTATTTACCTATTGACATAGTAGGCAAAAGGGTATAAAATCAAACTCAACACAGGAAAAAGGAGTACTCACATGATATATGCTGATAACGCCGCAACCACAAAGATGAGCGAAGCGGCAATAAACAGAATGGTCGAAGTTGCGAAAGAGAACTACGGCAACCCCTCAAGCCTCTATGTCTTCGGACAGAAGGCAAAGGAGATTCTTGAACAGGCGAGAGCGGATGTTGCCGGTATTATAAATGCTGCCCCCAGGGAGATTATTTTCACCTCCGGCGGCAGCGAGGCCGATAACCAGGCCATACTCTCCGCGGCGGAGATCGGTAAGAAGAAGGGTAAGATGCATATCATTTCTTCCGCGTTTGAGCATCACGCAGTGCTTCATACTCTTGAAAAACTTAAGAAGAGCGGCTTTGAGATTACCCTCGTTGATGTCCATGAGGACGGCATTGTCAGACCCGGGGAGGTTGAGGCCGCAATCAGGGAGGACACCTGTCTTGTAACCATAATGTATGCAAACAATGAGATAGGTACCATCCAGCCGATTAAGGAGATAGGTGCTGTCTGCAGAAAGCACGGCGTGCTCTTCCACACGGATGCGGTTCAGGCAATAGCTCACCTCCATATTGATGTAGAAGACCAGAACATCGATATGCTCTCTGCTTCAGCTCACAAGTTCCACGGCCCCAAGGGTGTCGGTTTCCTCTATGTGAAGAAAGGTATCCTGCTCACAAACCTCATTGAGGGCGGAGCGCAGGAGCGCGGAAAGCGCGCGGGTACGGAGAACGTACCGGGCATTGCCGCCATGGCGACTGCGCTTTGCGACGCTTATAAAGATCTTGACGCAAGGAATGCGTCAATTCAGAAAAAGAGAGACCGCCTCATTGAAGGTCTCGGTAAGATAGAACATTCAGCCTTAAACGGCGATGCGACCTGCAGGCTGCCGGGCAATGTAAACTACTGCTTTGAGGGCATTGAGGGCGAATCACTTCTCCTTCTCCTTGATGACAAGGGCATTGCCGCCTCATCGGGAAGCGCCTGTACTTCAGGTTCACTTGACCCAAGCCATGTACTTCTTGCCATAGGCAGAGTTCATGATGTCGCCCACGGTTCACTCCGTCTTTCAATCGACGAGAGCATAACCGATGAGGATGTCGAGTATATGATTACCGCGACAAAGGATGTCGTTGAGTACCTCAGAGGCTTCTCTCCGGTATGGCGTGATCTCGTCGCAGGCAAGAAACAGTTTATTTTATAATCGGAGGTAAATTATGGCTTTATACAGTGAAAAAGTAATGGATCATTTCCGTAACCCGCGCAATGTTGGTGTTATTGAGAATGCTGACGCAGTAGGCGAGGTAGGCAACGCCAAGTGCGGCGATATCATGACAATGTATTTAAAGATCGACAATGATGTTATCTCCGACGTAAAGTTTGAGACATTCGGCTGCGGCAGCGCAATCGCCTCATCATCCATGGCGACCGAACTCATTAAAGGCAAGCCCATAGCAGAGGCGCTTGAGCTCACGAATAAGGCGGTTGCTGAGGCTCTTGACGGACTTCCGGCATACAAGATGCACTGCTCGGTGCTCGCCGAAGGTGCCATAAAAGCCGCTATCAAGGACTATTATGACAAGAACGGGATTGCCTATGACGCGAAGCAGTTCGCCGAAGGCCCCGAGTGCGCGCACTGCTGTGAATAAAAATTTTTTGATAAAACCTATTGACATAGTAGGTAAATGATGCTATAGTTTTCGCATCAGGAAAAAGGAGACGGACAAATGTTAAACTTCAGGAATGAAAAGTTTAATACCTGGTATATGTGTCGAATGCTTATCTCCCGGGCCCCCAAAACGGCTTTGGTGACAGGCACGATGCCGTCACGTCTTTAAGACTATTATTACTATTGTTTTATAGTTTTTCTCATGCCGACAGCCCGGGAGCATAAAAGCCCTCGGGCTTTCGTTTATGTAAAATCACTTAAAACAAAAAAGGAGTAATTAAAATGAGTAACTATAAATTTGAAACCCTTCAGCTTCATGTAGGACAGGAACAGGCAGATCCGGCAACAGATGCCAGGGCAGTTCCCATCTATCAGACTACGGCATATGTTTTTCATAACAGCAAGCATGCCGCCGACCGTTTCGGTCTTGCCGACGCGGGAAACATATACGGCCGCCTTACAAACTCAACACAGGATGTGCTTGAGAAACGTCTGGCAGCTCTGGAGGGCGGAAGCGCCGCACTCGCAGTCGCCTCAGGTGCCGCTGCCATAACCTATGCCATACAGGCCCTTGCGGCGAACGGCGGCCATATTGTTTCCCAGAAGACAATCTACGGCGGCACATACAACCTCTTTGAACACACATTCCCTCTTTACGGAATAAAGACATCATTTGTTGACATTCACAATCTCTCTGAAGTTGAGAGCGCAATAGAGGCCGACACGAGAGCGATTTTTGTTGAAACACTCGGAAACCCCAACAGTGACATACCCGACATTGATGCTCTCGCAGAACTTGCCCACAGGCACGGAATCCCCCTTGTAGTGGACAACACTTTCGGCACTCCCTATCTCATCCGCCCCATAGAGCACGGTGCCGATGTCGTCGTACACTCCGCAACGAAGTTCATCTGCGGACACGGCACATCGCTCGGCGGCATAATCGTCGAGGCGGGCAAATTCGACTGGAGTGCTTCGGGCAAGTATCCGAACATCGCGGCGCCCAACCCGAGTTATCACGGCGTTTCGTTCTACGACGTCGTAGGACCGGCAGCGTTTGTGACATATATCCGTGCCATCCTGCTTCGCGACACGGGCGCCGCAATCTCCCCCTTCAATGCGTTCATACTCCTGCAGGGAGTCGAGACGCTCTCGCTCCGCCTTGAGCGCCACGCCGAGAACACGAAGAAGGTAATCGAGTATCTCTCAAACCATCCGCTGGTTTCAAAGGTCAATCATCCCTCACTGCCGGACCATCCGGATCACGCCCTCTATGAGAAGTACTTCCCGAACGGCGGTGGCTCAATCTTCACCTTTGACATAAAGGGTGGACAGGATGAGGCATGGAAGTTCATTGACAACCTGCAGATCTTCTCACTCCTCGCAAACGTCGCGGACGTCAAGAGCCTTGTAATCCATCCGGCATCCACCACGCACTCACAGCTTACGGATGAGGAACTGGCTGAGTCAGGCATAAGCCGCAGCACAATCCGTCTTTCAATCGGCACGGAGCATATTGACGATATTATTGCTGATCTTGAAAACGGTTTCGCTGCATTAAAATAAGTTGATTATTTATCACAAATAACAGATAATTGATGTGTATAAAAAAGGAGAATCACTATGTCAAACATTTACAAAGGAACCTTAGGCTTAATCGGCAACACCCCTCTTGTTGAGGTCACAAACATCGAAAAGGCACTCGACCTCAAAGCCACTGTGCTTGTAAAACTCGAGTACTTCAACCCGGCCGGCAGTGTCAAGGACAGAATCGCGAAAGCGATGATTGAGGACGCGGAGGCGAAGGGTCTTCTGAAGGAGGGCTCAGTTATCATTGAGCCCACCAGCGGTAACACCGGCATCGGCCTTGCGGCAATCGCCGCAGCCAAGGGCTACCGCGCAATCCTCACAATGCCCGAGACCATGAGTGTTGAGAGGAGAAACATCCTCAAGGCATACGGTGCAGAGATCGTTCTCACCGAGGGCGCAAAAGGTATGAAGGGCGCTATAGCCAAGGCTGAGGAACTCGCCGCCGAGATTCCGGACAGCTTCATCCCCGGACAGTTTGTAAACCCCGCAAATCCCGCCATCCATAAGGCGACAACGGGTCCCGAAATCTACAAGGACACTGACGGCAATGTTGATATCTTCATTGCAGGCGTAGGTACAGGTGGTACCGTTACGGGTGTCGGCGAATATCTGAAAGAGCAGAAGGCATCCGTTAAAGTCGTAGCAGTTGAGCCCGACGATTCACCCGTACTTTCAACCGGCACACCCGGTGCCCACAAGATTCAGGGTATTGGCGCAGGCTTCGTACCCGATGTCCTCAACACCTCCGTATATGACGAGATTTTCCGCGCAACAAACGATGACGCTTTCGCAACAGCGAAGCTCCTCGCCAAGACGGAAGGTATCTCTGTAGGTATCTCCTCAGGTGCTGCTCTCTTTGCCGCACTTGAGTATGCGAAGAAACCCGAGAATGCAGGCAAGACGATTGTCGCTCTCCTTCCGGACAGCGGTGACCGCTACTACTCAACAGCCCTTTTCACTGAATAACATGTCATTTTCTCCCGAAGAACTTGAACGCTATACGCGACAGCTGATTTTAAAAGATGTCGGCGCAAAAGGCCAACGCAAAATCAAGGATGGCAAGGTACTCGTAATAGGAGCCGGAGGTCTCGGCTCCACGGCGATAATGTACCTTGCCGCCGCGGGCGTCGGCACACTCGGCATTGCCGATGCCGACTGCGTCGACCTTACAAATCTGCAGCGGCAGATCATACACACGACTGACGACCTCGGTGTCCCGAAGGTCGAGTCCGCCGTTGCCACCGTAAAGGCCTTGAACCCCAATGTCGAAGTGGTTACATATAAAGAATTCGTCACAGCGGAAAACATAAAGGGGATTATTGAGCCGTACGATTTCATAATCGACGCGACCGACAATTTCCCCGCAAAGTACCTGATAAATGACGCATGCGTGCTTTTTGAAAAGCCTTTCTCGCATGCGGGCATTTTGCGTTTTGAGGGTCAGATGACGACATATCTGCCCGGTGAAGGGCCGTGCTTCCGCTGTATGTTTCCCGTTCCGCCGCCGCCGGAGCTCTCTCCCACATGTAAGGAGGCCGGAATCATAGGCGCCGTCCCCGGCGTCGTCGGAAGTCTCCAGGCCGTCGAGGCGATCAAGTTTCTGACCGGAGCGGGTGACCTGCTTGTCGGAAAGCTCCTTATCATCGACCTGCTCACCATGGAATTTCATACCGTGAACATGCCGAGGGAGGAAAGCTGCCCCATCTGCGGAAAGGAACCCGTAATCACTTCGCTTGTCGAGTACGAACAGACCGTCTGTGACCTTAAAGGTATTTTAGAAGATGAGTGAGTACAAGAGTATGACTCCGAGAGAATTCGCGGAGCTCGATTTTTCACAATACACCCTGCTTGATCTCCGTGAGCCGTCGGAACTCATAGCCGACGGTATTGAAGGCGCGCTCAACATGCCCGTTTCACAAGGCTTCGGAGCTCTCGCCACCGTACCGGCCGACAAACCCGTAATCGTCTTTTGCCGGGTCGGTGTCATAAGTGAGGAAGTCGCGGAACTTCTCGCCGACCTCGGTCACGATGTCTGCAACCTGGAAGGAGGCTACTGCGCCTACCGCGCCGTAAAACATGAAGGGAACGATTAAAGCGATCTGCATAAGCCCCGCCAAGGGCACCGTAAAACGTCCCGTGGACAAGGCTGTTTTCATAAAAGACTTCGGTATTGAAGGCGATGCACACGCAGGCAACTGGCATCGCCAGGTGAGCCTTCTGTCCTACGACAAGGTTGTCGAGTTCAACAAACTCGGCGGCGATGTCGTTGACGGCGATTTCGGCGAGAACCTGCTTGTCACCGACATAGACTTCAAGTCCCTGCCCATAGGCACGATTTTTCTCATTGGCGATGTAAAACTCCGCCTCACCCAGATAGGCAAGGAATGCCACTCGCACTGCGAGATTTACAGGCGTGTCGGCACCTGTATTATGCCGCACGAGGGCGTTTTTGCCGAAGTCCTCGAGGGCGGCACCGTTTTCCCCGGCGACACGCTCGAAGTTGTTGACTTTAAAGAGTGATTTGGTTATAATACTCCTTGCATTTGACCTTCTGGAGAAGTACCCAAGAGGCCGAAGGGGCTCCCCTGCTAAGGGAGTAGGTGCGGTAACGCACGCGGGTGTTCAAATCACCTCTTCTCCGCCAGAAAGACCTGAGACTTTATGCCTCAGGTCTTTTATTTTATCTGTCTTTTTGTTATCATATTTTTAAGTTATTTTTAAGTGTAGCAGGTTATTCTTCTCTTAACATTTTGTCTGCGAAGGGATTTTAAGATGCGTATTCTGATAGTTGAAGACGAGGTCCGCCTGGCCGAGGCACTGGGCGAGATAATGAAGGGACAGCTCTACAGTGTTGATATTGTAAATGACGGCGAGGACGGATACGACTACGCCATGAGCAATATCTATGACGTCATCGTCATGGACGTCATGCTGCCTTCAATGAACGGCTTCGATATCGTCAGCAAGATGCGTGAGGAGAAGAATCAGACGCCGGTCATCATGCTCACGGCCAAGGATGACACGGCTGACAAGATAAAAGGACTCGACTGCGGTGCGGATGACTATCTGACGAAGCCGTTCATACCGGGAGAGCTCCTGGCGCGTATCCGTGCCATCTCCCGCCGTCAGGGCGAGGTAGTTTTAGATGAACTGAAATTTGAGGACCTCACACTGAGCCAGTCCAACAGGACGCTCTCGTGCGGCACTCATTCAATTAACCTGGGACCCAAGGAGTTTGACATCATAAACCTTCTGATGTCGAACCCCGGTGTGATTGTCCCGAAAGAGGACCTGATTGTCAAAGTCTGGGGCATAGAGTCCGAGGCTGAGGACAACAACGTGGAGGTATACATCTCCTTCCTTCGAAAGAAAATCTCACACCTGGGCTCGAAGGTACTGATTGCCACGGTGCGCAAGCTCGGTTATCGTCTGGAGGTGCAGGAAGACGCTTAAGAAGCTCAGAAAGAAGTTCATAGTTTCAAATATGGCTCTTGTCGGTGTCGTCCTGATTGTCATGTTCTTCGTCCTGACCATCGTCACCTATGCCTTTGAGAGGCAGCAGACGATAGGGGCGCTTCAGGAGGCGCTGCGTGGCGGCCGTGTACTTGCCTTCTTCCCGAACGGCGATTCCGTCATGGTTGACGGCGTGCAGTCCCTCGACAGCGAGGGGGAGACGGATGATGAGAGACGCAGTTCGGTAGTGATTATTGCGCTTTATGACAAAGATCGTGTACTCGCATATGATACCTCTATCAACTCGGATTTCACGGACAGTGAGATTAACGCCTTGCTGAAATACGTGCGCGAGACAGACGATGAGGGCGGCATTATAACCGCGTATAACGTGAGGTTTTTAAAGACCGCAACTGATGAGGGCACCAAGGTTGCCTTCGCGAACCGAGATTCGGAAATCGCGACTTTTGCATTTTTGCTGCGTCTTTATTTCTTCGTGACAATGGTTATTCTGGCCATAATGTTCCTGATATCGGACTATATGGCAAAGAAGGCCATAGAGCCCGTGGAGAAGTCCTGGGAGAAGCAGAATCAGTTCGTGGCAGATGCATCGCATGAGCTGAAGACACCGCTTACGGTTATCCTCGCCAACATGGACATAATGCAGGCAAATAAGGACTCGACCATCTGGGAACAGAACAAGTGGATTGAGAACACAAAGTCCGAAGCGACCAGGATGGCGGAGCTCGTCGGAGACATGCTCTTCCTTGCCCGCTCGGATGCCAACATGGACCAGCAGTACAATTTCGAGGAGCTCAACTTTACGAGTGTTGTCGAGGACTGCGTGCTGACCTTTGAGTCCGTGGCCTTTGAGAAGGGAATGACACTCTCGTCGCAGGTGGCTCCGGACCTCTATGCATATGCGGACCAGACAAGAATAAAACAGGCCGTCATGGTCCTGATAGACAACGCGATAAAGTATTCGGGTGAGAACGGACATATCTTCGTTCAGGCTGAAGGTAATCAGAGAGTCGTGAAACTCACCGTGGCAAACACGGGCAGGGAAATCCCGAAGGAGAAGCAGGAGCATCTTTTTGAGCGCTTCTACCGGGTTGATGAATCACGTACAAGAGAGCGGGGCGGATACGGTCTCGGTCTTTCAATTGCAAAGAACATCATTGAGGCCCACGGCGGTACCATAGGGCTCGAGTACTCGAACGAAAAAGGTACTTGCATAGGATTTTCAATTCCGACAAAGCAGGGCAGAGAGCCCATAAAACTCAAGAGGCAGTAATGGAATTTGTTCTTGAAAACAAAAACGGCACGAGGGTCACTATTGACTCATACGGCTGTACGGTTAAAGAGATAATCTTTGACGGTGAGAATATGATAAGCGGCGCGCCCTATCCGGCTTCGGTCATAGGGCGTATTGCGGGCCGTCTCTCGGACGGTGAGGGCTTCATGCTCCACGGCAATCACGAGTTCGACAGGACGGAGTGGAACGGCACGCAGCTGGACGACAGTGTAATGCTGAGGTATATAAGTCCTGCAGGCATAAACGGTTTTCCCGGAAATGTCGATGTCTTCGTGACATATACTCTTTCCGATGAGGATGAACTTCGTATCGACTACTTTGCCGAAACGGATGAGGCCACTTTCCTGAACCTGACCAACCACGCGTATTTCAATTTGAATGGACCGGACGTGGCAACGGTCAGGAACCATATCCTTGCCGCTGACACGGAGTACTATCTGCCTCTCAACGAGGACCTTACGCCTGCCGGAGAACTGAAATCCGTGTCAGGCACAGTCTTCGATCTGTCATCGGGCAGGCACCTCGGCGAGGTGTTCATGTCAGAGGACTCCCAGGTCGCGATTGCAAGGAACGGATTTGACCATGCCTTTGTTTTCGGAGGATGTAAAGACTTTAACCTTTACACTCATGACAAAATACACACGGCCACGGTAATGTGCCCTGACACCTCCCGTGCCATCACAATGAAAACGGACTATCCTTGCTTTGTGTGTTATACAGGTAACCAGATGAAGATACCCCATATGGGTATCTGTCTGGAGGCGCAGCTTCTGCCGGACGCACCGAACTATGAAGAGTTCGGAAGCATAGAGCTTCTGCCTGAAAAAACCTATTCACACTTCGTGAGTTACAGATTTGAAAAGAAATAATTAAAAGGAGAGATTGAAATGAGCTACCCCTATGTTTTCATCCACGGCATGCTCGGTTTCGGACAGGACGAGAAGGTCAATGATTATGTCGCCTATTGGGGCATGCTCTCATGCGACCTCGTCAAGATGATCAAGGACGGCGGCGGTGAGGCGTGCGCGCCCTCAATCTCATCACTCGGTTCCGCCTGGGACCGCGCCTGCGAGATTTACGCACAGCTTGTCGGCGGAACCGTTGACTACGGTGCCGCGCACGCGAAGAAGTACGGCCATGAGCGTTTCGGCCGTACCTATGACAAGCCTCTGATCCCCGGCTGGGGCCCCGAGAAGAAGATCCACATCCTCGGACACAGCTTCGGCGGAGCCACGGTCCGCATGTTCTCACACCTCATGGCAAAAGGTGCCGCTGAGGAGGTTGCCGCGACAGGTGACGATACATCGCCTCTGTTCAAAGGCGGCAAGGGCGACTGGATTCAGTTAGTCACCACAATTGCGGGTCCTCACGACGGAACTACCGTAATTACCGCCATAGGCGTACTGCTTCCGATACTCAAGGTCATAACCTTCTTCGGCTTTGCCGGACTTCTCGGAAACACTGTCGGCAACACCTTCTATGATATGTCACTTGACCAGTGGGGCGTCACTTCAAATCCGAAGGAGAAGCCCGACATAAAGAAGTTCTTCAAGTTCAACAACATAATGAAGGTCTTCAAATCGAAGGACAACCTCTACTGGGATCTCTCGCTGGGCGGTGCCCGTGAGATGAACGAGAGGCTCGAGATAAACGAGGAGGCCTATAACTTCTCTATCTCAACGAGCAACTCTATGCTGACAAGAAACGGCAACCACAGAATGAAGATGGCCTCAACCTTCCTGCCCTTCGTCATGACCGGAAACTTTGTCGGCAGACATAGGTTTGATAAGTCAATCGGCGAGAAGGTCGGCGAGGAGTGGCTCGAGTCCGACGGCTGCTCGAACACGGTCTCAGCTCTTCACCCGAGCGACGAGCCCTATGTCTACTACTATGACACCAAGGGCGATGTAAAACGCGGTATCTGGAATGTCATGCCCGTCTACCAGGGCGACCACATGGATGTCGTCGGAGGCTCTGTCCGTTCTTTCCTCAATCCGTACTATGTAAAGAACTACTACAAAAATTACTTCGGAATTCTCGAGAGTCTCAAATAATGTAAAAATATACAAAAAATCTGCACTCTTTTCTTAAAGGGTGCAGATTTACTTTTTATAGGCCGCGTACTAAAATGGAGGTGTACCTATTATTTTCAGGGGGGATTATTATGAGCATCAAGAAGAATTTTTCAATCAAGGACCAGAACTGTAATGAGTGCATGCTCAGAGGCAGTTTCAGGACACAGGGCTACGACTGGTGGTGGCATTCAATGACTGCCGTCAATCGTGAGACCGGCGAGGAGAAACCTTTCTATGTTGAGTTCTTTGTCTGCAACCCCGCTCTTGCTGAGGACACGCCCGTTTTCGGACAGCTTCCCGAGAATAAGGCGGCCGGCAAGAAGCCGTCATACCTCATGGTAAATGTCGGCTCATGGGTAGGCAACAAGAAACAGCTTCACCGTTTCTTTGCATGGAAGGATGTAAACATCCACTACAATGCCCCTTACAGTGTTCAGGCAGGCGACTGCTACTGCGACGAGTACAAGACCTACGGCAGCATTTCCCTCTCGGAATCCGAGGTCGCAGAGCATCCTGAGTACCTGTGCGATGCAGGTACCGTCTCATGGGACATCACCATTGAGAAAGATATAGCCTGGAACGTAGGCTACGGCACAAGCTGGCTTATGAGAAGACTCAACGGTTTTGAGATGTACTGGCATGCCGAGGGTATGAAGTCCTACTATAAGGGCACAATCACACTTGACGGCGTCATCTACGACCTCATTCCCGAGCGCTCATACGGTTATGCCGACAAGAACTGGGGCTCAAACTTCACGACACCGTGGGTATGGCTCTCATCCTGTGACTTAAAGTCAAATATCACCGGAAAGAAACTTGAGAACTCCGTATTTGATATAGGCGGCGGTCAGCCGAAGGTATTCGGCATCCGCTTCCCGAGAAAGCTTCTCGGTGGTTTCTACTACGAGGGTGACTGCTATGAGTTCAACTTCTCAAAGCTCTGGACAAACTCCAAGACAAAGTTTGAGGGCTATGAGACGGATGACGAGATAGTATGGCATGTCGATCAGAAGTCCTCAAGCGGCCGTCTTATCACTGACATCCGCTGCAAGAAGGAGGACATGCTCAACATCAAGTACGAGTCACCTGACGGAGCATTCCGTCACCAGAGACTCTGGAACGGCGGCAACGGCTACGGTGATCTCAAGCTCTACAGGAAGAAGTTCCCGTTCCGTTACGAACTTGTCGATGATATTCATGCCGAGCATATCGGCTGTGAGTACGGCGAGTACGATCATCCGGAACCCTATGAAAAGGGAAGAAAGAAATAAAATTAAAAAGGTGAGCCGGAAGGCTCACCTTTTTTGTTCTATTTACGTTTTAAGAGTTCTTTTATTTCAGTGATGATGCGCGTGCCGCTTAAGATGAAGATGTAGATTTCAAGTCGGGCTATAAGCATGCCCACCATGATTATCCACATCGATGCGTTGCTCATGTCACGGCTTACAATGCCCGAGGACATGCCTACGGTACCGAGGGCCGAGAAGAACTCAATGAAGCTGTCCTTGAAGTCATAGCCGCACAGCGAGAGGGCAAAGGTGCCCACGAAGCCTATGGCCAGGTACATGAGTATGTAAGTGTTGTTCGCACTCTGTTCCTCTCTGGTGAAGTTCTCCTTCTTGCCGAAGTGGTAGAAGAAACGGCCTCTGTGTATTCTGTTTGATTCGGCGGCACTGCGTGTTTCGTAGTAAATGCTGCGAAGGCCGAGAGATACTCTGTAAGCCTTGAGACCGCCGGCGGTAGAACCCGTGTTGCCGCCTATGAACATGAGTATGATGAGCGGCATAAGCGCAAAGGTTGATCTCGGGAAGAAATCATCCACCGTGGAAAGACCTGTGGTCGTGATTACCGCGACGACCTGGAATACGGCGTTGTCTATTGCGCTGGGAAGGTGTTCGCAGATTCCGTTTGCGAAGAGCTGGCCGATGACTATCGGTGTCGTAACCGCTATGAAGAAGAGCGTGACCAGGGTCTCACTGTTCTTGAAGACACTCTTGAACTTGCCCCTGAAGAGGAGCATCGTGGCCATGAAATTCGTTGCGCCGAGCATCATCAGTATGACTGTGGTTATGTCGACGGGTACATTGTGCCAGAAACCTATGCTCTGTGCCTTTGTAGAGAAGCCGCCCGTGGAGACGGCGGAGATTGCGTGGTTGATTGAGTCAAACAGGGGCATGCCGAACAGGGTGTAGAGAATTGTGCCGCCTGTTATGAGTCCGAGGTAGATTACGATAATGGTTCTTGCCGAGTAGGATACGCTCGGCTCGATTTTATCGAGGTGACCTTCGGCTTTGAAGAGCTGCATTCCGAAGGTGTTGGATACCACGAGACTGAGTATGAGTATGAGACCTACGCCTCCGAGCAGGTGAAGGAGCGAGCGGTAGAGGAGAACCATATGGGACACCGTATTGAAATCGGTTACGGTGAATCCGGTTGTCGTAAATCCGCTTGTAGACTCAAAGAGAGCCTGCGTGAAGGTGTAGTCCTTGGTTAAATAGAAGGGTATTGAGCCGATGAAGATGGAAATAATCCAGATCAGGAGCGTGACGACCGGCGCGCTGTTTCTTTTCAGCTCGGCGACCTTGTATTCCTGTGTGAAGAGCCTTATGAGATAGCCGATAAAGAGATAGGCCACGCCCGGAATGGCGAAGTACTGCATCAGTCCTTTTTCCTCAGGGTAGAAAATAAAGAGGAGGGACGGTATGACCGTGACTATGCCTACCATGAATATCGGGTATGAAAGACACTTTAAAATACCCATATAATAGGATTTGTTCAGATCTTTTTTCTCCATAAAACTTTTAAAAAACCTTCTTTTCAGGTGATTTTGTGTTTGCAAATATCAGCCAATCCCTTTATAATGTCATTACTGTTTAAGGAAGAGGTGATGTAAATGGCTGCAAAAAAAGGAAAAGTCAGGGTAGATGACAAAATCCTGAGGCTCACCGAACTCGGTGTGCTGCTTGCGATTATCATTATCATGGCTTTTGTGCCTATGATAGGATACATTAAGCTCGGAGTGGTTGAGATAACTCTCATCACGGTGCCCGTAATTATCGGCGCCATGGTGCTGGGACCCGCCTCGGGAGCGCTGCTCGGTTTTGCGTTCGGTCTTACGAGCTTCCTGCAGTGCGTCTTCGGACTCTCCGCTTTCGGCGTCGCCCTGCTTGAGATAAATCCGCTTTTCGCTTTTCTTGTCTGCGTACCCACGAGAACTCTCATGGGTTGGCTTACGGGCCTTTTCTTCAAGGCGATAAAGCAGGAGAATATTGTCGGCTATTCGCTTGCCGGACTTTTGGGTTCGGTACTCAACACGCTGTTCTTTATGACAACGCTCATCGCTCTCTACTGGAACACTGAGTTCCTTCAGGGCCTTGTAAGTTCACTCGGCGCCACAAGCGTATTCACGTTTGTTGTTGCACTCGTAGGCATAAACGGCCTCGTTGAGGCTGTCTGCTGCACAATACTCTCAGCGGTTATCTGTAAGGCGCTTAATGTTTGGTTTAAGAGTTAGAACCCTTGTTGAGCAGTTTTCTGTACTGCTTCCACTCAGGCATAAACTCATTTAAAACAGCTTTGAATTCACTACCATGATTTGGCACGACGGTGTGGGCGAGCTCATGCAGAATGACATATTCAAGACATTCTACAGGGTGCTCGGCAAGCCTCACGTTGAGCCAAATCTTTTTTGTTTTGGTGTTGCAGGTGCCCCAGCGGGATTTCATATCTTTGCTCTGCCAGCCGCTGCAGTGAAGGCCGGTATAGGCCTCCCATTTCGGCAGGAGGATTTCGACGCGCTCGGTGAGTTCCTTCCGGTACCACTCGAGTATGAAGGCCTCCTTCTGTTCCTGCGTACACCCCTCGCGCACTATCAGATCGGCAGTGCCGTTCTCGTGCGTTGTGAGGCTGTATCTCGTGTCTTCCAGGACACTTAAGGTGTAGAACTCTCCCCAGATGGGAATTCTGTCACCGGTGTCATAGGAGATTACGGGTACGGCCTTTATTTTTTCGACGTTTTCAATAATCCAGTCTCTGCGCGCCTCTATGAAAGCCTTTATCTCCTTTTCGGAGACATACTTCGGTGCGGTGACCTTTACATCACCGTACGGAGGCTTTACATAGAGGTGCAGATTTTTTATCTTTTTTCGTTCTACCTCTACGGGTATGTCGTCAAGATAATAAGTCATCAGCCGATAATGAGTGACTCGCCGGTCATCTCGGGAGGCTGCGGGAGTTCAAGCAGTTTCAGGATGGTCGGGGAGAGGTCGCACAGGCGGCCGCCTGCGCGGAGCTTTACGTCACCGGCGCCTATGACGGCAAACGGTACGGGGTTTGTCGTATGAGCGGTGAACGGTGAACCGTCCGGCTCATACATCTTGTCCGAGTTGCCGTGGTCGGCGGTGAGCAGGATAGCGCCGCCCATCTTGTCAACTGCCTCCATAAGGCGGCCGAAACATGTGTCGACGGTTTCGACGGCCTTTACGGCGGCCTCGAAAACGCCTGTGTGACCGACCATGTCGCAGTTGGCGTAGTTTATGATGATGACGTTGTACTTGTCTGAAAGGACGGCTTCAACGAGCTTGTCCGTGACCTCATATGCGCTCATCTCGGGCTTCAAGTCGTAGGTCGTGACCTTCGGGCTCGGAATGAGGATTCTGTCCTCGCCCTCGTTTACGGTCTCGACGCCGCCGTTGAAGAAGAATGTTACATGCGCATACTTCTCAGTCTCGGCAATGCGAAGCTGAGTCATATGGTTCTTGGCGAGGTACTCACCGAGAGTGTTCTCGAGAGACTGGGGCTTGAAAGCCACCTCGACGTTCGGCATGGTCGCGTCATACTGAGTCATGCAGACGTAGAAGACGGGGAACCAGTCGTGGTCGAATCCGGTTACTTCCGGATCGACGAATGCCCTTGTTATCTCACGCGCGCGGTCGGGACGGAAGTTGAAGAAAATGATGCTGTCATTTTCGTGTACGCGTCCGTCGTCCTCGCGCTCACAGTAGTCACAGCGTCCGTCGCACTCTGCCTCGCAGGCGATGACTGTGGGCATGACGAACTCATCCGTCAGGTTCTTGCCGTCGGAGTCAACCGTATCATATGAGAGCTCGAGAGCCTTTATGGGGTCGGCCATGTGTACGCCTTCGCCCTTGACGAATGCGTTGTAAGCCTTCTCCACGCGCTCCCAGCGGTTGTCACGGTCCATGGCATAGAAACGGCCGGTGAGGGTCGCGAGGCGACCTACGCCCTCGGCTTTCATGAAGTCGAGAAGCTGACGCACATATTCAATGCCCGAGGTCGGAGGTACGTCACGGCCGTCTAAAATGCCGTGGACATATACCTTCTCAAGGCCCTCGCGTTTTGCGAGTTTAAGAAGACCGTAGAGGTGGGTGTTGTGGCTGTGCACTCCGCCGTCTGAGAGGAGTCCCATAAGGTGGAGGGCGGAGTTGTTCTTCTTGCAGTTTTCGATGGCTTTTCTGAAAGCTTCGTTTTCGAAAAAGTCACTGTCTTCAATTGATTTTGAGATACGGGTGAGTTCCTGGTAAACGATACGGCCTGCGCCGATGTTGGTGTGACCGACTTCGGAGTTGCCCATCTGGCCGTCGGGAAGACCGACATCAAGACCCGATGCTCCTATCGTCGTATGGGGGCACTCACTCATTACTTTGTCTATGTTCGGTGTATTTGCGGCGACTATGGCGTTGCCGTAGGTTTCTTCCGGTACCCAGCCGAAACCATCAAAAATACACAGTACTACGGGTTTTTTCATCTTGTCCCTTTCTATTTGCTTGCAGCTTTTACTATTGTTGAGAAGTCAGCCGACTTCAGGGAAGCGCCGCCTATAAGGCCGCCGTCAACATTGACCTTTGAGAGAAGGCCTTCGGCGTTGCCGGCGTTCATTGAACCGCCGTACTGAACCGTTGTCGCCTCGGCAACGTCCTTGCCGTAGATCTCTTCAACGGCTGCGCGGACAAATCCGTTGCCCTCGTCAGCCTGGTCATCTGTGGCGGTAACGCCCGTGCCGATTGCCCATACGGGCTCATAGGCTATGATGACGTCCTTCATCTGCTCTGCAGTTACATTTGTGAGAGCCATCTTTGTCTGGAACTTGAGGAGTGTCTCGGTGTAGCCGAGCTCTCTCTGCTCAAGTGTCTCACCGACACATACGATGGGCTTGAGACCCTCAGAGAGGGCTGCGAGTGTGCGGAGGTTGACTGTCTGGTCGGTCTCACCGAAATACTGTCTTCTTTCGCTGTGGCCGATTACGACGTACTCAACGCCTGCTTCCTTGAGCATCTTCGCGGAAACTTCGCCCGTGAAAGCACCGCTCTCTTTGAAGTGGACGTTCTCAGCACCGATTTTGATATTTGAACCCTTGGCTGCTTCAACTGCAGCGGCGATGTCAACGAAGGGTACGCAGAGTACTACATCGCAGTCAGCGCCTGCTACGAGCGGCTTCATCTCATTGATGAGAGCTGTAGCTTCAGAGGGTGTCTTGTTCATTTTCCAGTTGCCGGCTATAACGGCTTTTCTTACTTCCTTTTTCATTGCTTTGGTTTCCTTTCCTTATCTGTCGTTCATGGCTGCGATACCCGGAAGTTCCTTGCCTTCAAGGAATTCGAGTGAGGCGCCGCCGCCTGTTGAGATGTGTGTCATCTTGTCACCGAGACCGAGCTGGTTTACGGCTGCAGCGGAGTCGCCGCCGCCGATTACGGTGATGGCATCTGACTTGGCCATTGCCTCAGCAACGGCGAGTGTGCCCTTGGCAAGTACGGGGTTCTCGAAAACGCCCATCGGGCCGTTCCATACAACTGTCTTCGCGCCGAGTACTTCGGCAGCGAACATCTCAGCAGTCTTCGGACCTATGTCGAGGCCCATCGCGTCTGCGGGAATCTTGTCGGCATCAACAACCTCAACATCTATCGGAGCATCGATAGGATCCGGGAATGCCTTTGCGACAGTAGTGTCTATGGGAAGGAGAATCTTTACGCCCTTCTCCTCGGCTTTCTTCATCATGTCTCTGCAGTAGTCGATCTTGGTGTCGTCAACAAGGGATGTGCCGACGCCGAAGCCTTTGGCTGCGAGGAATGTATATGCCATGCCGCCGCCGATGATGAGGGCGTCGGCCTTGTTTAAGAGATTGTCTATGACATTGAGTTTGTCAGCGACCTTTGCGCCGCCGAGAATACAAACGAAGGGGCGCTTCGGATCTTCAACGGCGTTGCCGAGGTACTTGAGTTCCTTCTCGATGAGATAGCCGGATACGGCCTCATCGACGAAAGATACAACGCCTACTGTTGAGCAGTGAGCTCTGTGGGCTGTACCGAAGGCATCGTTTACGAAGATGTCGGCGAGTTCGCCGAGTTCCTTAGAGAAGTTCTCCTCGTTCTTTGTCTCTTCAGCTCTGTAGCGTGTGTTCTGGAGAAGTACGACATCACCGTCGTTCATTGCGGCGACGGCGGCCTTTGCGTTCTCACCGACAACGTTGTCGTCAGCTGCAAACTTTACTTCCTGTCCGAGGAGCTCTGACAAACGGGCAGCGACGGGAGCGAGTGAGAGCTCGGGCTTGGGCTCGCCCTTCGGCTTGCCGAGGTGGGAGCAGAGGATTACCTTGCCGCCGTCGGCGATGAGTTTTTTGATTGTGGGAAGTGCTGCGACGAGACGGTTCTCGTCAGTGATCTTACCCTCTTTGAGGGGTACGTTGAAGTCGCAGCGTACAAGGACGCGCTTGCCTTTTACGTTGATGTCGTCAACGGTTTTCTTGTTGAGTGTCATAATACTACCTCTTTCTATTTACGGAGTTGTTCTTCAATGCTCGGGGCCTTGAAACACAGTGTAATGGCTGCCTTGCTCGCGCCGTAGGCGGAGATTGCGCCGAGTTTATAAAGTGTTACGGGTGTATAGCCGAGTTCCTCTTCGAGGAGCATGGCGATGGCCCGTGCCTCTTTTTTACGTGAAGCATAGCCTATTGCGTAGTCCGGCTTGGTCTCGCGGAGGGACTCAATACAGTAGGCATAGAACTGGTCGAAGGCGGAGTGGTCTCCCTTTACGATGGGCAGCTCAATTGCCTTCTCTGAGTTTATCTTAAGTGTCGGGAACGGATGATATGAGCCCGTGAACTGAATATACTTCTTCCAGGGCCTTGAGGAGTCAAGGAAGGAGAAAGGTATATTGAAAGCGTCAACGAGCATGGTCATCTGTGAACAGGAATGATTTATCTGTGTCAGAATCTCATCCACGTCAGTGCCTTCCTGTGCGAGTTTTGCCGCCTCGATTACCACAAGACCGGCGCACATGGAGAAACATTTTGTATCCACCGTCTCAATGCGGAGGTCAGAAGTGGGATTCTGCGTCTTGTAGAGTTCGATGGCCTCTTCGACTGTCCTGTGCATGGGGAATGCAACAGAACCCGTCATTATGACAATGACGCTGTCGAAGCCGCAGGCATGGGCATTCTTGAAACGATCAAGATAAATGGCGGCGGGAATTGAGACACTCTTGATCTTGCCCTTGGGAGCCGGGAGAATCTCGTAGAAATTCTCACAGGTGAAGTCGATTCCCTCGTTGAAGAACTTGTCATCGATGTTGAATGTCGTAGAGAGAATTTCCACATCGTAACAGTCAACGAGGCCGGCAGGCAGATCACAGCAGGTGTCGGTGATTATCATTGTCTTGCTCATGTTCGTACTCCTTTCGTCATCTGTCTTTGTTTATGTCGAGGAGGTTGTCGACGGTCTGTGCGATGTAGTCCGACTCGTCCTCGATCTTTTTGAGTTTTTCCAGAATCTCATCGTTTTCCATGAGATTCATGTTTTCGCGCATGGCCTTCGCGCTCTCGTAGATTGCCTTGGCGCGAGGATACATGTCATGCGAGATGTTCTTTGTGACTGTGGCCTTGAGGTGCTCGCGGGCGCGGAGGTCGGCCTCGGACTGCTTCTCAGCCTCGAGATCGGCACGCTCAATCGCGATGGTTATCTGGGAGAGAAGGGCTATTACGCACTCCTCGGCCTCGCTTGTCAGCTCGTTCTGCGTGCAGTCTATCGAGACAACGCCGACAGTCTTTCTGTTGCTGCGTATCGGCATGTACTTGCAGCCGGCTTCCGGGAATTCAACCTCGCCGTGTCCGCATTTTGCTGAGTTCTTATAACACCATTTTCTGGCCTCGTTCTCGTCGTTCTTGTCGATGTCGAAGAAGAACTCGACCTCGGAGCCGGTGAGTTCGGTCAGCGCCTTGTCGGCGTACTCGATTACGTGATCACGGCCGTGAATTGAGATGAGACCTTCAGATGCCTCGTAGAGTTTTTTGTGCATGGCCGCGTTCTTCTTTGAGACGGCCATCTGCCTCTGGAGACGTACAACGAGGAGGTTTACTATCAGGGCAACCGTGAGGAAGAGAAATGCCGAGAGGGCAAAGCTTCGGTTGGAGAACGGATGCCACTGGTACTTGTCTCCGAGGAACATATAGTTGTGTGTCAGGATAAAGAGGAGGGACGACAGCACGGTCGTCAGGAAACTCTTTGTCTCCATGACTATGATTATGATACCGAGAAGGTAGAGTGTAAGCAGGTTCTCGGAATGGATCTCGCGCAGGTCAAGGACGAACGCGAGGAAGGTCGTGAAGAGGTAGACGATTAAGACTATGCCGATGTTCTTCACATATCGGCGAAACTGTGTCTTACTCATATGAACCCTCCTACTGCTTGGCGATGGCCGCTATAACCTTCTCCTGTGTCTCGGGGGAGGCTATGACAAGCAGCTTGTCGCCTGATTTAATCTCCGTATTACCGTTCGGGACTATCATATCCGAGGATTTGCGGATAATACATCCGATGATGGTGTTCGGAGGGAGGGTGATATTCATGAGGGTCTTGCCCACACATGCGTAGTTGGGTTCGACAAGAAGTTCGGAGATGATTACCTTCTCATCCTCAATTGACATGGTCTTTATGAGGTTCTCAACAGTCGTCGCCTGGGCGATGTACTGTGCGACCATGTGGGTCGAGGATATTACGGTGTTTACTCCGAGTTCCTTGAAGAGCTCGGCGTTCTTCGGGTTTGCCACCGTGCAGATGACCTTCTTTACGCCGAAGCAGCGCTTCGCATACTGGCAGATTGCGAGGTTGTCCGCGTCACGGTGTGTGAGGGCAATTACTACATCGTAGTCCTTAATTCCCGCTTCTTCGAGAACAAAGTACTTTGAGGGGTCGCCGTGTACCACCGGTATTTTGTGTGTCGATGCGAGGTAGTCGCAGTACTGAAGGTCATCGTTTATTACGATAATCTTATGCTTTTTCTTTACAAGTGTTCCGATAAGGAAGTCGGCCTGTGTGCGGCCGCCGGCTACAACAATTCTCATTCTTCATCCTCCTCGTCATCACCGAAGAGCGATTCTTCAAAGAAGCCCATCGTAAGTTTGAAGGGGTAGATGCCCTGGATGTTGAAGCCCTTTATAAGGAGCTCCTTCTCGGTGTCCTCAAAGCGGACATAGACATTCGGCACGCCGTAGATACGGCTTGCTATCTGTGCTATGAGGCTGTTCATATTGTCGTTGCCCGTGCAGGCGACGAGGACTGAGGCCTCGTCGATATCGACGTATTTTAAGGTGTCAAGGTCGATACCGTCGGCCTTGACCTGAAAACCGCCGAAGGACTCCGGCAGTTTGCGGAAGGCCGCGTCGTCATTGTCTATGATGACGACCTGATAACCTTTGTCTGACAGCATTGTCGCGAGTCGCGCACCGAGACGGCCGCAGCCGACGATGATGACACGCTCACGTTTGTCAAGTTGCATATATCTCACACTCCTTAGAGCTTATGCGAGCTTCTCAAGGCTCTCCTTAATCATTTTAATCTTTTCTTCGAGCTTCGCGGCGGAGGCCTTCGTCTTTTCTATCTCAGCCTCCGGAGCCTTTGACATGAAGCCCGGGTTATCGAGTTTCTTTGCGAAGAATCCGAGGTCCTTCTCGGCCGCGGCAAGTTCCTTTTCAAGTCTTGCCTTCTCGGCATCGAGGTCAACGAGCTCGTTCATCGGGATGAAGATCTTCGCGTCCTCGGTGATTATCTGTACGGCGCCTTCAATCTCGACGTCGGCACAGACCGTTACGGCTGAAGCGTAAGCGAGACGCTTCATATACTCAGTGCCGAGCATGAAGGTGCTCTCGAAGGCGGTGTCAATGAAGACCTCGGCCTTCTTTGAGGGCGGAACGTTCATCTCCGCGCGTCTGTTTCTGATGGCCTTGACGGCTGTCATGATGCGCTCGAATTCCTGTTCGTCACGTGCGAAGTCGAGGGACTCGTCATACTCGGGATAATCGGAGATCATAATGCTCTCGCCCTCGTGGGGAAGAGTGAGCCAGATTTCCTCGGTTATGAACGGCATGAAGGGGTGGAGGAGTTTCAGCGCATTTGAGAGTACGTATACGAGTACGGCTCTCGCGTTCTTCGCTCCTTCGCCTCCCTGCTGGAGCCTGATCTTCGCTATCTCTATGTACCAGTCGCAGAAGCAGTCCCAGATAAAGTCATAGAGCTTCTGTACGGCAATGCCGAGCTCATAGTTGTCGATATTGTTTGAGACCTCTTTCGCGAGGGTGTTCAGTTTGGAAATAATCCACTTGTCCTCGATTGCGAGTTCGTCCGGAACATGCGGAGCGGGCTCGGAGTCGTCTATGTTCATGAGGATGAAGCGGGCCGCGTTCCAGATCTTGTTCGCGAAGTTGCGCGACGCCTCGACCTTCTCGGTCGAGAAACGCATGTCGTTTCCGGGGGCGTTGCCGGTCGCGAGGGTGAAACGCAGGGCATCGGCGCCGTACTGCTCGACTATCTCGAGCGGGTCGATGCCGTTGCCGAGCGACTTGCTCATCTTACGTCCCCGGGCGTCGCGTACGAGTCCGTGGATCAATACGGTCTTAAACGGCTCGGCATGCATCTGCTCACAGGAGGAGAAGATCATGCGGGCAACCCAGAAGAAGATGATATCGTAGCCAGTGACAAGTGTGTCTGTCGGGAAGTAGTGTTTGAGTTCGGGAGTCTCCTCGGGCCAGCCGAGTGTCGAGAACGGCCAGAGGGCTGATGAGAACCAGGTGTCGAGCGTGTCGGGATCCTGATGGATGTGCTCGCTGCCGCAGTGTGCGCACTTGGTCGGTGTCTCCCTGGAGACTGTGATCTCTCCGCAGTCGTCGCAGTACCAGGCGGGAATTCTGTGGCCCCACCAGAGCTGGCGGGAAATACACCAGTCCTTGATGTTTTCCATCCAGTGGAAATAGATTTTATCGAAGCGGTCGGGAACGAACTTTGTCTTGCCGCTCTTTACGCAGTCGATGGCGGGTTTTGCAAGGGGCTCCATGCGTACGAACCACTGCTTTGAAACGCGGGGCTCAACAACTGTGCCGCAGCGGTAGCAGGTGCCGACATTGTGCTTCATCGGCTCAACCTTGATGAGGTAACCTTCCTCCTCAAGCTGCTTTACGAGGGCCTTGCGGCACTCATAAATTTCCATACCGCGGTACTGCTCCGGTACCAGGTCGTTCATGAATCCGTCGTCGGTCATGACATTTACTATCGGCAGGTCATGACGAAGTCCGACCTCAAAGTCGTTGGGGTCGTGTGCGGGTGTGATTTTAACAACACCCGTTCCGAATTCGGGCTCGACATATTCGTCGGCGACTATCGGAATCTCCTTATTCATTATCGGCAGGATTACTGTCTTGCCTATGAGATGCTTGTAACGCTCGTCGTCCGGGTGAACGGCTACGGCTGTATCGCCGAACATTGTCTCCGGACGGGTTGTGGCGAGTTTTACATCGCCCGATCCGTCGGCTAAGGGATAGCGGAGGTGCCAGAAGGAACCGTCCTTCTCCTCATACTCAACCTCGGCGTCCGAGATGGATGTCAGGCAGTGAGGGCACCAGTTGATGATGCGCTCGCCGCGGTAGATGAGGTCTTTTTCATAGAGGCGGTTGAAGACTTCGACGACTGCCTTTGAGCAGCCCTCGTCGAGTGTGAAGCGCTCACGGTCCCAGTCGCATGATGAACCGAGTTTCTTAAGCTGCTCGACTATGCGGCCGCCGTACTGTTTCTTCCAGTCCCATGCGCGCTTGAGGAAGGCCTCGCGGCCGAGGTCCTGTTTTGTGATGCCCTCAGCCTTCAGGGCCTCAACTATCTTTGCTTCCGTGGCGATGGACGCGTGGTCCGTGCCGGGGAGCCATAAGGTATCAAAACCCTTCATCCTGTGATAGCGGATGAGGATGTCCTGCAGTGTGTTGTCGAGGGCGTGACCCATGTGAAGCTGGCCGGTGATGTTCGGCGGCGGAATCACGATTGTATACGGTTTTTTGCTCTCGTCAAGATTTGCATGAAAGTATTTGCCTTCGAGCCAGGACGCATATATGCGGTCCTCAACCTCGGAGGGGTTGTACTTCGTTGCAAGGTCTTTCATCTTGTGTTGCCTCCATATATATAGTTAGTTAATTTAATAACATAGTTTATCAATTCATTATATATTTTACCATATGTAAATGCAAGTGGGAGTTGCCTTGACATAAGTCGGCGCGGAATCTATAATTTTTTGTATGAAACTGAAACAGTTATTTGAAAACGTTGAATATGAGCTCATAAACGGCGATGTAAAAGGCATTGACATAAAGGACATCGTCTATGACTCGAGAAAGGCAAACGAAGGCACTGTTTTCGTCTGCCTTTGCGGCGCGGCGGCTGACGGACACGACTTCGCGGAGAAGGCGTATGAAGGCGGATGCCGCGTTTTTGTCGTGCAAAAACGCATAGAACTGCCGGAGGATACGACGGTTCTCCTCGTGTCCGACACAAGGGCCGCGCTCGCCCTTATTTCCGACAACTTTTTCGGCCATCCCTCAAGGGATGTCAAAGTCGTCGGAATCACCGGAACAAAAGGAAAAACGACAACGACTTTCATCATAAAGACACTCCTCGAATCCTGCGGAGTAAAGGCCGGTCTCATAGGCACGACAGGTGCCTCGTGGGGAGACAGGACGGCGTCCACCGTCAACACCACTCCCGAGTCCTACGAGACTCAGAAAATCCTCCGCCGCATGGCGGATGACGGTGTTGAGGTTTGCGCCATGGAGGTCTCTTCACTCGGCGTGAAACAGCACCGTGTGGACGGCATGAAATTCTTCTGCGGAGTCTTCACGAACATCTCTCCCGACCACATAGGCGGAGCGGAGCATGAGTCGTATGAGGAGTACTGTTCATTCAAGAAAAAGTTCTTCGAAATGTGCACTACCGCAGTGGGCTGCACGGACGATGAAAACACCGCTGACATGATAAGCCCGGTCACCGGGAACAAGGTCCTCTACGGCTTCGGCAAGAGTGCTGATTTCTGCGGAGAAAACCTCTCTCCCGTCAGGGAGGAGAAGTATCTCGGTGTTGAGTTTGATCTTGTCCGCCGCGGCGAAAACGAGGGACGTTTCCGTGTCAGTCTGCCTGGCAGGTTTTCCGTGCAGAATGCCCTGGCGGCGCTCGCCGTATCTGACCTTCTGGGTGTTGACCTGAAGGCCGCAGGGGCGGCTCTTGAGAAGGTCAGCGCGCCGGGCCGCGCCCAGGTCGCATACATGTCGAAGGACTACGGCATTATCATAGATTATGCCCACAACGGCATCTCTTTAAAGAGCCTTGTGGAGACCATAAAAGACTATAATTTCAAGCGCATCATCGCCCTCTTCGGCTCGGTCGGAGACAGGGCGCAGCTTCGCCGTGAGGAACTGGGCCGCACTGCCGCGAAACTCTGTGACTATTCGATAATCACAACGGACGATCCCGGCTTTGAGGACCCCGAAAAAATCTGCGGTGAGATAGCCGGTTTCCTGACCGATGAAAACCCGGATGCGAAGTATGAAATAATCATCGACAGACGTGAGGCTGTCCTCCATGCCATGGACATGCTGCAGGAGGGAGATATACTTCTCCTCTGCGGCAAGGGACATGAGGTCGCCCAGAAAGTCAGAGGCGAAAAAGTACACTACTCGGAGATAGAGACCGTCCGCGAAGGACTCGGTTTCACCTTCCGTGAGGAGACTGACTTTGAGGCCTTCGACAACTTCGTCGAAGACCATAAGGGAGAGTACCAGCAGACGAGCGCCTGGCCGCGGGTAAAGCAGGCCTGGAAACCCTATTTCTACGCGGGTTTCTGCGGCGACGAACGCGTGCTCACAGCCCTCGTTTTGGAGCGTAAACTTCCGCTTGCAGGCAAGCTCTGGTACATACCCTGCGGTGCTGTCTGCGACTATAAAGATGAAAATCTTCAGAAGGCATTTTCCGATTTCCTGATGACAGAGATGAAGGCACATGGTGCCTTCTGTGTCATCGCCGATCCGCTCATTCCGCTGCGAATTGACGGCGAGGAACAGGAGTGCGGTGTTGCCGCTCACAACCTCTTTACAAAAATCGGATATGAGCTCAATACCGACCTCGATTCCTACACATATAAGCACCCTGTCCAGACGATGATTCCGCTGAAAGATGAGGACGGAAAACTCATCCCGGCTGAGACCATTTTAAAGGGCTGTGAGAAGGGTGTGCGCTACTCCGTCAGAGTGGGCGCGTCACGCGGACTTTTTGCCAGAAGATACACCTTGGAGGACATAAAAAAAGATCCTCAGATTCTTGAGGATTTTATGTCTGTCATGGGCGATACATCTGACAGAAATTCCTTTGTAAACAGGGATGAAAACTACATCAGAAATCTTGTTGAAACCCTCTCGGATTACACCGATATTTCCCTTGTCTACTACGATAAGGCGGATGATAAGCAGCTCGAAGAGGAAAGACTCTTGAGACGTGAAGAGGCCTTAAAGGAACTCGTGAACGCCCCGGAGAAAAAGGTGCGCGGACTCCGTGAGGAGATAGACATAATCGAGAAGAATTCCGCAAGCTACAAGCAGCGTCTTGAGGAGACTTCGGACTATCCGCACAATGCGAAGATAGCCGTTGCCGGAGGACTCACAATCAGGTACGGCGGTACGGCCTCCTGTGTCTTCGGCGGCACGCTTGATCTTGTCAGGAACAACACCAGGTCAAGCCACTTCCTCAACTACTTCAGGATAAAGGAGAGCGTGGCCGAGAATATGGATTTCCATGACCTCGGTTACGTGCTCTGCGAAAACCCTAATCCGCCCACCATGGAAAACGGCACACTCGGCCGCATGGAACCGCGTGAAAACTTTAAGGGAATCAGGGATTTCAAACTCTCTTTCGGAGCGAGATACTATGAGTTCATCGGCGAGTACATACTTGTCGGAAACCGCTTTAAATACTGGATTTACAAGGAGTTCATGCCCAAGGCCAAGAAGCTCAAGATGCGCCTTGTGAAACTCCTTCGGAAAGCGAAGAAATGAGAACACTTGAGTATGTGATTCCAAGTGAATATGAAGGAAAGAAAGTCCTGTATTTTCTCAAGGGAAAAGCAGGGCTTTCCTCACGTATGATAAGAAGTCTGAAACTCGCTGAAAACGGCTTCATGCTCAACGGGGAACACACCAGGACGGTTGACCTCCTGCACGAGGGTGACAGGCTTGAAATAAACATACCGGACGACGATATGGACGAGGGTCTCACCGAGTATGACGGCGAGGATTTCGGCGACCTTGAAATCCTCTATGAGGACGATGATATCATCGTCGTTAACAAGCCGCCGATGCTCGCCGTGCATCCGACCCACAACCACCAGGGCGACACCCTCGCAAACCTTATAGCTGCGTACTTAAAGAGTAAGGGACACAAGGCAAAATTCCGCGCCGTGGGACGCCTTGACAAGGGCACTTCCGGCATCGTTGTCTGCGCCTTAAACGCCTTTGCCGCGTACCGTCTTGCCGGGAATATCGACAAGACATATTTCGCGATTGCGGAAGGCATCTGCGAGGAGGGCGGCAGTATTGAGGCGCCCATCTTCCGCCCCGATCCGATAAAGTCGGTGCGGACAGTCGATGAGCGCGGAGACTTTGCCCTCACGCACTACGAGGTCCTTGAGAGCGGCACTCTGCCGGACGGAACCGAAGCCTCGTACCTTAAGGTTACGCTCGAGACCGGTCGCACGCATCAGATAAGGGTTCATTTCGCTCATCTCGGAAAGCCGTTGCTTGGGGACATGATGTACGGAAAACCGCGCAGCGATATTTGCCGTCAGGCCCTTCACTGCGGCCACGCGGAATTGTTACAACCATTTACAAATTGTAAGATTATCCTGGATGCACCTCTGCCACAAGATATGCAGGAAATTATATGCAATATATACAAAGATTGTTAAATTTTATAAATATACTTTAAATTTATGTTTATGTGTGGTAATATACTTGTAACTGATTTGTAATAAATTTTAATTGAGGTGTTAACCACTTGGAGAAGTTTGTTATCAATGGGGGAAACAAGCTCTACGGTGAAGTTGATATAAGCGGCGCTAAAAACTCCGCAGTTGCTATCCTTCCGGCAACGTTGCTCGCTCAGGGTGTATGTCGTATTGAAAACATCCCCAACATAAGCGACGTAACCGTTATGCTTAAAATAATCAAAAACATGGGTGCAAAAGTTAAACTTGTTAACGAGTGCACCTATGAGATAGATACACGTACGGTACAGTCTTTCACGGTTCCCTACGAACTTACACGTCATCTCCGCGCATCCTATTACTTCATAGGTGCGCTTCTCGGTCGTTGTAACTCCGCAAGAGTTGCCATGCCGGGCGGCTGTAACTTCGGCGGTGTCCGTCCGATAGACCAGCACCTGAAGGGCTTCGAGGCCCTCGGCGCAACCGTAACCATGGAAGAGAATGCCATTGTAAACACATCGGCAGACCAGCTCACGGGCAACTCCATCTACATGGACGTTGTCTCCGTCGGTGCCACCATTAACATCATGCTCGCAGCCGTCAAGGCACGCGGTCTCACGGTCATTGAAAACGCCGCGAAAGAGCCGCACATAGTCGACCTTGCGAACTTTTTAAACTCAATGGGCGCAGATATCCGCGGAGCAGGTACCGACGTCATCAAGATCCGCGGCGTATCCTTCCTCCATGGTTGTGATTATTCGATTATCCCCGACCAGATTGAGGCCGGAACATATATGACCGCTGTTGCCGCAGCAGGCGGAGACGTGCTTGTTAAGAATGTAGTTCCCAAGCACCTTGAGTCCATCTCGGCAAAACTCATCGAGGCAGGCGCCGAAGTCATCGAGTATGATGACTCCATCCGTGTCGTCTCAGACGGTCATCTCACAAAGTGCAACATCAAGACGATGCCGCACCCCGGTTTCCCGACGGACATGCAGCCGCAGTTCGCAGTCGCTCTCTGCTGTGCCACAGGTACGAGCATAATTTCCGAGGGCGTATGGGACAACCGTTTCAAGTATGTCGATCAGCTCATGCGCATGGGTGCTGAGATTGAAGTAAACGGCAAGGTTGCCGTAATCACGGGTGTTGATCACCTGAATGGTTCCCCGGTCAAGGCTGATGACCTTCGCGCAGGTGCCGCCATGATAATCGCGGGCCTTGTTGCAAAGGGCACAACTGAGATTGAGAACGTTGTCTACATCGACCGCGGTTACGAATCCGTAGTTGAGAAGTTCAAGGGAATCGGCGCAGACATCGAAAGAGTAAGCTTTGAGGACGAGCCCTCACACGAGGTTCGTACGGCAGGCTAAGATGTATAAATTCTGCTCTCTCTTTTCCGGCAGTTCCGGAAACGCGACGTACATAGGTACGGAGCATGAAGGCATCCTCATAGATGCCGGCAAAAACTGCAAAACGATAGTAAACGCTTTGGCTGCAATAGGTATTGAACCTACTGCGGTCAAAGCTCTTTTCATTACACACGAGCACGGCGACCATTGCCAGGGAATGCGTGTGTTCTGCAACAAGTACAAAATACCCGTGTACTCGAGCGAACCCACTCTTCAGATTCTTGATGAGGCCGGTCACTTAAACGGTGATTTCCCGGTCTTCGCCATCTCGGGCTATGCCGACATAGGCAGTTTTCATATTGAGTCACACAAGACCTCGCACGATGTAATCGATTCACACTGCTACAGCGTCCTGCTTCCGAACCTCGACAAGGTCTCGGTTGTCACGGACACGGGCATAGTAACAGAAGAGACAATGGACGGAGTCAAAGGCTCGAAGGCAATCCTGCTTGAGTCCAATCATGACGTAGGTATGCTGTCCAACGGCCCTTATCCGTATCCGCTCAAGCACCGTATCCTCGGTGACTACGGCCATCTGAGCAATGACGCCTCGGCCGAGGCCTCGGCTGAACTTTTAAAAACCGGTACCGAGCACATTGTCCTCGCGCATTTAAGTCTCGAGAACAACTTCCCGGAACTCGCGTACAACACGACCCTCTCGAGACTCATGCTCGAGGGCGCCACCCTCGGCACCGACTTCACCCTTGAAGTCGCGAAGAGGGAAGAGCCGACAATTCTGGAGGTGTGAAATGCAGACAATTAACATCATCTGTGTCGGCAAGCTCAAGGAGCAGTATCTGAAAGATGCCCAGAAGGAGTACGCCAAGAGGTTGACGGCATTTTGCAAACTAAATATAATTGAACTCGACGAAAGCATGAAGGGACCCGAGGAAGAGGGCAAGGCAATCTTAAACAAAATCGAAAAGGATGCCTTCGTCTATGCCATGTGCATTGAGGGAAAACAGATGTCCTCGGAAAAACTCAGCGAGGAGATCAGCAGAAAGGCGACGGAGGGAAAGAGCAATCTCACCTTCATAATCGGAGGCTCACTCGGCCTCTCGGACGATGTAAAAAACAGAGCCGACATACGTCTCTCAATGTCCGAAATGACCTTCCCGCATCACCTGGCCAGAATCATGCTGGAAGAGCAGATTTACAGAGCATATCAGATCAATTCAAACGGCAAATATCACAAGTAACTACGTTGTTTTTTTAGGAAAGGAGGGGACAAGATGGCAAAGAAAAGCGAGCCTGTAAAGGAAGAAGCCTTTACAGAAGAGACAAAACCGGCCGAAAAAGAGACCAAATCTGCCGAAAAGCCCGCAGCTACGAAGAAATCCACACCTAAGTTCTCCTCCGACACCAAGAAAAAGTCCACGACCAAGAAAACAACCGAAAAGAAAGACACAAAGCCGGCTGAGAAGAAGACAACAACCAAAAAAGAGACCACCAAAAAGACAACCGAAAAGAAAGAACCGGCAAAGAAAGAGACAGCCAAAAAAGAAACCAAACCGGCTGAAAAGAAGTCGACTGCCAAGAAGACCACCGAGAAAAAAGAACCGGCTAAAAAAGAAACAGCAAAAAAAGATACAGCTAAAAAAGAGACAACAAAGAAGACAACCGAGAAGAAAGAAACAACAAAGAAAACCACAACCAAGAAGACTACTGAGAAGAAAGAACCGGCTAAGAAAGAAACAACAAAAAAAGATACAGCCAAGAAAGATACAGCCAAGAAATCCACAAGTAAGAAGACAACCGAAAAGAAAGAACCGGCCAAGAAAGATACAGCTAAAAAAGAAACAACCAAGAAGTCCACAAGTAAGAAGACTACTGAAAAGAAGGAACCGGCAAAGAAAAAAGAGCCGGCCAAAAAGAAGGAACCGGCTAAGAAGAAAGAGGAGCCTAAGGAAGAGCCGAAGGCTGAAGAGATCAAGGCCGAGGAAAAGCCGAAGCCCGAGAAGAAGCCTCTTCCGCAGCCCGTAAAGCCCGTTGTATTCCAGTGGCACTATGTTGTAATCTACATCCTTGTAGGCCTCATGTCGGTCTACGGTCTGCACCTTTTCAAGACGAGCGTTTCAAATGCCCGTGCGGCCACCAGACTTGCCAATGAGATGGCGACTGCCACAACCTATGCCAAGGAAAAGAAGACGACTACCACGACCCGTTCTTCCGATGAGACGACCACTGAAACCTGGTACATTCTCTGGGAGGAACTCTACAGAGAGACAACCACCCAGCGCCGTGAGGAGCCCGCTACAACAGCAGCCACGACTAAGGCGAATACCACCAAGTCAACAACCGCTGCACCGACACAGGCGCCCACGAGTCCCACACAGGCTCCTACTCAGCCTACACAGGCTCCGACCGAGCCTCCGACTGAACCTCCTACAGAGCCGCCCACATCTCCTCCGGAGACCACGACGGCTGCACCGTAAAAAAGAAAACCCCTTCAGGTTTGCACCTGAAGGGGTTTGTTTTGTTTATCAGTAGCTGATGGACCAGTTCTGTACCTGGCTCATACTGAAGGCATCGCGGCCCTTTGCGAAGTTGTACTGACCGTTTGTTGTAAGAGCTACAAGTCTGTTGCTTGAGTCGAGTGTGGCTTTTACTGAAACAT
>JAFSPP010000001.1 GCA_017451425.1 Clostridia bacterium
CAAACTGGCTGCTCGGAGAGTGTGATGTACTCGTTATGACGGGTGCGGCCGCGTGCCAGAAGACAATTCCGGCGGCTGCGCTCAGACGCCGTATGATCGCCCTCGAGGTCGGAAACGAAGTTTCCCTCGAGGAACTCGTGACCTCACTCGAAGCCGCCGGATACAGGCGCTCGGATGAGGTCGAGGGCCACGGACAGTACGCCGTCCGCGGCGGAATCGTGGACTTCTTCCCGCCCGACCGCGAGCGCCCCTTCCGCCTTGAACTCTGGGGCGATGAGATTGACGCTCTGGCCGAGTTCGAGACAGAGAGCCAGAGGCGCACCGAGAACGTGAAGAAGGTGCGCGTGACCCCGAGTTCAGAGGTCTTTTCCGAGGACGCGGAGGCGTTTGCCGACAGTATTGAAGCTGCCGCAAAGCGCGTAAAGAAACCTGCGGCAAAAGAGAAACTCATGCGTGACGCGGACGGTATCAGGAGCGGGCTTACCGATATCTGCACCGACAAATACATAAATCTTGTCTATGAGGATAGCGTCACTCCGCTCGCATATATGACGGGTGACGACCTGCTCTTTGTCGTTGAGACGAAGAGCGTGAAGGAGAGGACAAATGCCGCGGTGAAACTTCACCGCGAGGAGATAAAAGAGGCACTCGAGTCGTTTGACTATGTAAAACAGCTCGGTGACCTCATGACCGGTTTTGCCGAACTGGCAGCCGACTACGAAAATGCGAATACAATCTACCTCGACAACTTCGCCAGAGGCAGTTTTGACACGCCTGTAAAGGACCTCTTCAACCTGAGCTTCGGCCAGATGCCGGCCTGGAACGGCACGGTCACGACTTTGGTCGAGGACATGCTCGAGAAGGGCAAGACGACTGTGGTCGCGGCCGGCACGCAAAAGGGTGCGAAGGCCCTGGCTGAGGACCTGATGGAGAAGGGCCTCTCCGCGTACTATGCGGAGAAACCTCCGCAGGAATTTCCGAAGACAAAGATCACCGTCATCCCGGGCTCGTTCTCGGGAGGCCTTCGCGTGCCGGAGGCGGACTTTGTCCTCATAGCTCACGGCCAGAAGACCGCGGGCACAAAGCGCCGCTACAGGGCGAAGGCCGAGAACGCCTTCCACAGCCTGGATGAGCTCCACAAGGGGGACTACATCGTCCACAACATACACGGAATAGGTATCTTTGCGGGCATTGAGAGCCTTGCGGTTCAGGGCGTCACAAAGGATTACATCAAGATAAAATACGCGAAGGGCGATGCCCTCTACGTGCCCGTCACGCAGCTCGACCTTGTCTCGAAGTACATAGGTCCGCGTGACGATACGAAGACGATAAAACTCAACCGCCTCGGCGGCAAGGAGTGGGAGAAGGCCAAGGAGCGCGTGCGCGGAGCGGTAGGGGATATGGCGAAGGAACTCACCGAGCTCTATGCGAAGCGCCTCGCCACACCCGGCTATGCCTTCTCGCCCGACATAGACATGCAGAGCGACTTCGAGCGCCGTTTTGAGTACGACGAGACCGAGGACCAGCTGCGCTGTATAAGCGAGATAAAGAGGGACATGGAGAGGCCCGTCCCCATGGACAGGCTCCTCTGCGGCGATGTAGGATTCGGCAAGACGGAGGTTGCTCTCCGGGCGGCATTCAAATGCATCGCCGAGGGCAAGCAGTGCGCCGTTTTAGTGCCTACGACAATACTTGCCTTCCAGCACTACAACACCATCTTAAAGCGTTTTGACGGCTTCCCGTTTGAGATAGAGATGCTCTCGAGGTTCAGGACTCCCGCACAGCAGAGAAAGACGGTACAGAATATTAAAGCCGGCTATACCGACATAGTCGTCGGCACGCACCGGCTGATCTCGAAAGATGTGGAGTTTCGTGATCTCGGCCTTCTCATCGTCGATGAGGAGCAGCGTTTCGGCGTGGCGCAGAAGGAGAAACTCAAGGAGAAGTTCCCGAATGTGGACGTCCTGACCCTCTCCGCGACACCCATACCCAGGACGCTCAACATGGCCATGACGGGCATACGCGACATGTCAATCATAGAGGAGGCCCCTTCAGACAGGCATCCCGTACAGACGCATGTGCTCGAGTATGATCCGGGCATTATTGCGCAGGCCATAGAGAAGGAACTGCGCCGCGGCGGACAGGTCTACTATATGCATAACAATGTAGAGACCATAACCCACTGTGCAGCGAGAATCCACGAGCTCGTGCCCGAGGCACGCATAGGCATAGGCCACGGAAAGATGAGTGAGGATGAGCTCTCGGAGGTCTGGAGAAGACTTGTCGAGGGCGAGATAGACGTCCTCGTCTGCACGACGATAATAGAGACGGGTGTTGACGTGCCCAACGCCAACACACTGATTATAGAGAATTCCGACAGACTGGGCCTGGCCCAGCTGCACCAGATAAGGGGCCGTATCGGCCGCTCGCCGAGAAGGGCGGCAGCATATTTCACTTTCTACGGCGGCAAGGAACTCACCGAGACGGCTTACAGAAGGCTCACGGCCATTCGTGAGTACACGGAGTTCGGCTCCGGCTTCAAGATAGCCATGCGTGACCTTGAACTGCGCGGAGCGGGCTCGCTCCTCGGCGCCCGTCAGCATGGCCATATGGAGGCCGTAGGCTACGACATGTACCTGAAGATTCTCGGCGACGCAGTCGCAGAGCTGCGCGGGGAACAGAAGGGTGAACCGGTCAAGGCCGAGCCTGAATGTCTCATCGACATTCAGATAGACGCCCATATACCGGACACCTACATATCAAGCGTGCCCCAGCGTCTGTCCGCCTACAGGCGTATCGCCGATGTCAGGACGGAGGACGATGCCTCAGATGTAACGGACGAGCTGACAGACCGTTTCGGCGATCCGCCGCAGGCGGTGCTCGGCCTTATAGAGGTCTCGCTTCTGAGAAATATCGCCGCGCATGTGGGCGTGTATGAGATAGGTCAGTCCGGCAACAGACTCCTTCTCTACTGGAACAGGATAGACATGAAGGCTGTCGCCAGGCTCAACGAGGTCATGAAGGGACGGATTCTCGTCTCGGGCGGCTCAAGACCCTATGTCTCAGTTCGCGTGGACGACACGAAAGATACAATAAAGACGCTCAGGAATTCGCTGGTTATTCTGGCGGCGGCGGGCAAACAGGCATAAGAAAAGCTCCCCTTTCCGGGGAGCTTATTTCTTATTCGAGATTCAGCTTGTGCTTCATGACATATGTGAGCAGCCAGAAGAGGAGTCCTGCAAGCAGCAGGTTTACACCCGAGTAGCCGAGCACAACAAGCTGAAGGGCCTTGCCGCCGCTCTGCGAGAGCTCCGTGAAGTAGTCCGGAGCCACGCTCGTGGCAATGGCGACAAATGCGCCGGTGACGGCATATGAGATATTGTCGAGAATCAGGAACGCGATAAGCGTGCCGATAATCTTGTGTTTCTTCGCTATCATCGTACCTGCGCCTATTGAGGCGTACCACTCAAAGATATATCTTGAGACGAGGAGGATGACGAAGATTATGAGCTCAATCACAAATACCCAGATGGGAACGCCGAGTTCGTCACGGATGAAGTCACCCTCACGTTCGATGACCTGTTTCACGGAATCGAATGTCCGTGTGATAAGGTCGGTCAGTTGGTCATAGTGACCGAGGGTGATATAGAGTGACGCTACAGCGACAATTGCGCTGAAAAGGAGCCAGATCCACGAGTTGAAGAGCTTCGAGAAGATGAGGCCCGTCGGTTTTACGGGGAGCGTGAGCATAAGGTAGCCCTCGTCCGTGAAGTAGTTCTTGTAGAAGCGGTATACCAGGAATACGACAGTCATGACGATGAAGGCTATGAAGGCCAGGACATAGACCGTCGAGATAAGTGATGAGAGGATTTTTATAATCCTGACGAATGTGGGTGCCACATGGTCAATGACGTACTGACGGGATGTTATCCAGGTCAGGAAACGGCCGACAACCGAGATGGCGAGGATTGCGAGATACGCGGGGATCGCCAGGCGGCTCACCGTGAGGAATTCGTGTTTTGTAAGTTTACCTAACATCTGAACACCTCCCTGAAGAGACCGTCGACAGTCTGGCCCTTGGACTTGACCTCGTCCACTGCGGAGTGCTGTACGATTTCACCCTCACGGATGAAGATGAACTCGTCGAGCACCGGCTCCACGTCCGCAATAAGGTGCGTCGAGATTAAAACGGTGGAGTCCTCAGGGTGATTGTCGATGATTGTTGAGAGTATATAGTCGCGCGCCGCGGGGTCGACACCGCCTATCGGCTCGTCGAGCAGATAGAGTTTCGCGTCGCGGCTCATGACAAGGATGAGCTGGACCTTCTCACGGTTACCCTTCGAGAGCTCCTTGAGCGGACGTGAGGGGTCGATATCGAGGTGCTCGAGCATCTCGTATGCGCGCTCCTTGCGGAAGTCCTTGTAGAAGTCGCCCATGAAATCAATCTGTTTGCTGATTTTCCTTGAGAGATCAAGGTAGTTGCGCTCAGGAAGATAGGCGACGATTTTCTTTGATTCAACGCCGGGAGCCTGACCGTTTATCAGGATTTCGCCTGCCGTGGGAAGAAGCAGACCGCTGGCAAGTTTTATAAGTGTTGTCTTACCGCTGCCGTTCGGGCCGAGAAGGCCGACGATTTTGCCTTCGGGAAGTTCAAGGTTTATTCCCTTGAGGGCGGTAAAGCTGCCGTACTGCTTTTTCAGGTGGTTGCATTTGAGTATTTCAGCCATACGAAACCTCCTTTGAAAAGTGTCGTGTAATTCTACCACAAAGCACGTAAAATGTAAATTGACACATAAAGTAAAATTCGGTATTATAATTTAGTATTCAAACGCTTACCCGTTTATTCGAGAGGGGACTGTAAAATGAAGGGTCGCGACTCAAGAAGACAGACAATGATAATGGCCGCTTCCGGTATCGTCAGCGGCGCCGTGGCAGGTGCAATAATAGGCATCGGCTTCGCCACGCCTTTCCTTATGACGAAGGGCGCCGAGACCGTCGAGAAGCTCTCTGCCAACGCTCGCGCGAAGCACTATGCCGGCATGCCTGCCGCGCAGGCCGAGAAGGCGAAGCTCGACGCGCTCGCAGCCGAGAAGAAGCAGCTTGAAAAGGATAAGAAGGCGCTCGAGAAGAAAAAACTGAACGCCAGAAAGAATCAGGCCAAGAAAATTTATGAGGAGCGCGTAGCCAACGGCTACGAGGCCTCGGTACCCGTCCTCGAGCGTGAGGCAAACAAGGCTTTTGCCGCTTCAGAAGGCTACGAGTACAGTGAGAAGAAAACAAAGAAAAAGAAAGAGAAAAAGGCCAAGAAGTCAGCACCTGTAATCATCGAGAAACAGGAGCGCATGACAATAGCCATGGACCCGAAACGCAAGAACGATGTCTATGACGTCGAAATCGGCGAGGAGGATTACTCCGAATCCGCCAGCATGTTCAAGGGTCTCAGTTTCAATCCTTGACACAGCGCGCAACTTGTGCGAAAATAAATAAGAACTTAATAGCGTTCCGAGTCATACGGCCTAAAGCGAAAGCCATGGCGGTATGAACAGGGCCAAGCCGGAAACGGCCTGACCTTCCGTGTTTGAAAAGGGGCAACAAAAATTGCTGTTCGCATCTTCTGTTATGGATGTGTTTCAGGGCTCCTTTCCATATGGTAAAGGAGCCCTGATTTTTTGTAGCAATCGCTGTAGTCTCCCACAGCGTTTTGCATATAGAAATTGTATAACCACCACTACTACAATTTCACACCCATAACACTGAATGCCGGGCTTGCGCCCGGCATTCGGTTTTGTTGACATAAAAACTCTTTTATGTTAACATTTTTAAACGGTGGTTATATTATAACGGGAGGAATAAACAATGCTTGAGAAAATTAAAAAGGTCATAAAGCTTGCTCTTAAATTTGTTCTTGTGGCGGTTCTCGGTTTTGTGGGTTACTTAGTATGGGTAATTAATCCATTTAACATGCCTGCAATCTTCAAGAGAAACTATCCGGAAGCTTTTGAAAGATTCCCGCTGAAACTCATCAGCCCCTTCATCAGCATCTGGTAATTCCAAACAGTAAAAAGAAAGTGCTTGCATTTTTATGGCGACTTGGCTATAATAATCAAGCACTTTAAATATCGCGGGGTAGAGCAGTTGGTAGCTCGTCGGGCTCATAACCCGGAGGTCGGAGGTTC
The DNA here is from genome assembly GCA_017451425.1 of Clostridia bacterium. GTDB lineage: Bacteria > Bacillota > Clostridia > Oscillospirales > Acutalibacteraceae > UBA1227. Next base: position 6,177 of record JAFSPP010000001.1, read on the forward strand.
AAGTCCTCCCCCCGCAACCATGAAAAAGACTCATCGGAATTTCCGATGAGTCTTTTTTTGTCAGTATTTTATGACTATTCCGAGCAGGATGAAGAGGATGACAAGGGCCAGGTTCGTCGCAAAGAGCGGTACGCTGCGCTTCACCCATTTAAAATAGTCCATCTCGATCATCGAGAGGGAGATGAGAAGTACAGGCGATGTAGGGAAAAGCACGTTGGTATATCCGTCCGCGAAGGTGTAGATGAGCATTGAGAGCTGGTCGGAAAGACCGAGGTTCAGTGTCGAGAGAAGGCCCATTACGAGTATCGCCTTGGCCGTGGACGAGGAGATGAAGAACTCCAGTACAAGGACAATGGCGTATACGATGAGGGCTATGAGGAATATATTCTTTCCCTGTGCGAGGGTGTTGATTGAGTTTGCGATGGTCGGCATTATGTGGCCCTCATCAAATACATATTTGATTGAGGCGGAAAGGCCGATGAATACGATTGTCGGAAGGGCGCCCGTAAAGCCGTTTAAGAAGCTTTTCAGCACTGTTTTTTTCTCCGCTGCGCAGAGCATTCCGGCGAGGATTCCGAAAATCAGGAAGTATGCGATGAGAACAGGGACGGTGTAGCCGCGGAGCGCCTCGGTGAAGGAGCAGACGGCAATCAGCACCAGACTTATAATCAGGAAAACGGCGTAGACCGTTTTCGTCTTTTTCATGTCCGCGGCATTTGCCGGACTGCTCTCGAGCGAAGCGGTCTCCCTTATTCTCAGGTCGTGCTCATAGGTATAGCTGCTCTCGGGATTCTTCCCGATCCTGCGCAGATAGAGGGCGATAAAGCCCTGGAGGAGCAGGTACATGACAATGAAGATTATGAGTCTGTACCAGATATGCTCCATGGGGTTCGCGCCGATAATCTGGCAGGCGAGGAGCACGGTGAAGGGGTTTGTGACGGCGCTTGCGAAGCCGAAACCGCAGGAGATAATGCATATGAGGAAACCCGTGAATGAGTCATAACCTACGGCGAGGCAGAGGACCGTCACAATGGGCAGCATGGTCAGCATCTCCTCGAAGAGGCCGAGGAAGGCGCCGAAGCACATGAAAAGGAGCGAAATGACGGCTGTCATGAGCTGTTTTCTGTCCCTGAAACGCTCCGAGACGGAGCCCACGAGGGCGCCTATGCCGCCCACGTCATTCATGACCTGGAAGGCGGCCGAGATAGTGAGCAGGAAGAGCGACAGCATGATGAGCGTCAGTCCGTCGCCCGAGGCAAATACGAGGAAAGGAGCCAGAATGCCCTCCCATATCGGTATTCCCTTTACGCCTTTAAGCAGGCTGTACTGCGCATAGTCTGCGGTGCCGTCGGGATTTGTTCCGAAGGTGCCTGCCGGAATGACAAATGTTAAAACTATTGAAAATGCCAGCAGCACCAGCAGGAATACGGTGACTGTTATGAATGTCTTCTGCGAGATGTTAATCAGCGTTTTCTGACTTTTCAATTGCCTCTCGCTCCTCTCTGAGTAAATCGATTATGAGTGACCACTGCGCGCATTGATTGCGGTCGGTCAGGGGATAGAAATAGTAGAGTTCATTTCCGTGGTAGAGTTCAAATTCCTCTCCGCCGGAAAAGGCGAGGGCGGGAATTTTCTCAGTGGGTATTTCAAACTGAATGTTTTCGGACCTATAGGTGAATGCGTCGCGGTTTAAGGTGCAGACGCCTTTTTCTTTTCTCTTTTTGGGCTTTTCGTCCGCGAAAATCACGGTCTCGACTTCTGCTTCAAGGTTTATGCCGTCCGAGAGGGCATCCTTTTCCATCGCCTTGATTTTATCGTAGTAACCGGGGATATCACAGAGTTCATCCGTGAAACGGTAATGCTCGTCGAGATGGTGAACAGCGCCGCAGGCGGTGCAGATGAGGTCGCATCCATATGAGGCCGTGGTGTAGAGCTTTCCGCAGTCCGCGCAGCGGTAGAGTATGGTCTCGAGGCCTTTGGCTCTGTCCTTCTGAGGGTAGTTTACGACTATGTCCTCGCGGCTCTCGTGGATTGTGCGGTCGATTGTCTCGCTGATCTCCTCAACCGACATGGTCTTCAGCTCTTCGGGTGTAATTTCCCTTCTTGCGGTGATGTATACATCACCCTTGAAGAACTTCTTACGCCACTTGGGGTTGGTGAAATACGCGCCTGAGATGTTCGCAAGTACGAGGGGTACGCCCATTCTCCTGTAGAGGGCGGCGGCGTCCTCCACTATCGCGCTGCCGCGGCCGTCCGGGCTCAGCCTTCCCTCCGGGAAGACGACGACCGGATAGCCTGCCTTTACCGTGCGCATTATTTTCAGCGCCGCCGCGTCCGTGCAGAGAATCCTCTTCGGGATCATGCCGCATTTTACGAAAATGGTATGGATGACGGGCTTCATGAAGATGTGATGATTTATGACATATGCCGCGTTGTACGCCTTGAGCAGTTCCTCGACATAGAAGAAGTCGTAGAAGGAGACGTGGTTTACGAGCAGTACAAACGGGGATTGCAGACCTTCGAGCTTTTCACCGTCAATGTGGAGACGCTGGTAACGCTTTCTCCAGAGGGGCACGAAGGTCTTTATTATGAAATACATGGCGGAGTCGGGCGTTTTGTCCTTGCCCTTGAAGAAGACCTTGTCGAGCACGAACCAGAGCATGAAAAAAAGCACACCCATCATAAAGAGGATGATGAGAAGCAGTACCCACAGGGGAATTGAGCTCATGATGAACGATCTCACGCCTGCGCCTATAAGATTTGAAGTTACAATCGACGGAATTACGCCTGTCGCGACGGTCAGGACATATCTGCGGTAGCGGATATCCCTGCTGCTCGCGAAGTAGCATATTGCGCCGAAGGGTATTACCGGGGTTATGAAGAGCAGGTACATCAGCATTGAGACGTTGTTTTCTTTTCTGTCCGCCGCTATCTGCTCAATCCGCTTTGCGTCCTCCCTCGACTTCGCCGCCTCGAAGCGGAATACGCGCACGAGGAGATAGATGATTGTGGCACCGATGCATACGCCCGCGTCACACAGCAAAAGGGCGATGATGAAGGGGTAGCTCAGGCCGCTTGTGACCTGGATGAACTCCGCGGGAATGAAGATTACGACCATCTGCAGGGCCTCGATGAGGGCCACCGCTATTCCGCCGTAGATTCCTTTCGCGCTCAGGAGGGCCTTCGCGCCCTCCACATCGTTATTCAGCTCCATTTTAAAGAGCGGAATCATTATGTCTTTCAGGAAGTATGTAAACAGGGCAAGTATGCCCAGAAGTGCTATAAGAGTTACGATTCTTTCAGCCGTCTTCTTATTCATTAAAAACCTTCTCTGCATGTAAATTTCGCCGGAAAAAGTTTCTGCCGGGGAAAACACTATCACCTTATTTATACAACTTTCTTAAATAAATGTCACTTTTTTGTTATTTTTTTATCTAATATTGCCTACGCGCGCGAATTGATATTATAATAAGGGTGTATTATTTCGGAAAATCCCGAAGGAGGAAAAAGCACATGTTAATTATTCCCGCAATTGATATCTATCAGGGCAAGGTTGTAAGACTTCTCAAGGGCAACTACGACGAGATGACCGTCTACAGTGACGACCCTTTCCAGTATGTTGAGGACTTCAAGAAACTCGGTGTGACACATATTCACATCGTTGACCTTGAGGGTGCCCGCGAAGGTACTACACCCAACATTGAGATTATCAAGAAAATCGCATCTGACGACGAGATCTTCACACAGGTCGGCGGCGGTATCCGCAACATGGAGACCATCGACAAGTACCTTGAAGCAGGCGTCGACAGAATTATCATAGGCACCGCCGCCGTAACCGACGAGGAGTTCCTCAAAGCGGCCATCGACAAGTACGGTGCTGACGTAATCGCCGTAGGCGTAGACATCATAGACGGCAATGTAGCCATCAAGGGCTGGACGGAAAAGACCGACTATGATACCTTCACCTTCTGCGAGAGAATGGTTCACCTCGGAGTCCAGAACATCATCTGCACGGATATCTCAAAGGACGGTACTCTTGAGCACATCCGTCTTGAACTCTACAAGGAGATGCAGATGTGGTTCGACCTCAACATCGTGGCTTCGGGCGGACTTACCTATATGGAGGACGTCAAGGGCCTTCGTGACCTCAACATGTACGGTGCTATCATAGGCAAGGCCTATTACACCGGAAAAATAGATCTTAAGGAAGCAATTGAGGCAGCTAAATAATGGTTTTAGACCTACTTAAGCAATTCTTCGGCGCAAATTTCCTGTTGCTTATAGTCGCACTCGGATTTTTCCTTGTTCTGACACAGAGCAAGGAGAGTCCTGTTGACAGGAAAACCATAAGAGTCATCAGGGGCCTGATTGTTCTGGCCCTTGTTTTGGCGACTGCCGATTTCATGGAATCGTATTTTGCGGATCTTCCGTACCGCACAGTTTGGAGAAAGGTCTTCTCCTGGATGGGGTACTCGCTCAGACCGCTCATTGTTTCCATGATAATCCGAATACTGGTTTACAGAAGCAGAAAGACCGTGCTGTTCTATATCCCGGTCCTTCTGTGTTCCCTGGTTTACGCCACCACCTTTGTTCCCGCCTGGGAGAAGGTGGCGTTCACCTTTATGGAACCGAATAATTTCTATCGCGGCCCGCTGAGCTACGCTTCTCCCGTACTCTGCGTACTGTACCTGCTCACGCTCATCGTCCTGGTTGTCAGAAAGTTTGAGGAGGAAGGTCTGACGCGGGAGGTCCGCGCGGTCGTATGGTGCGCCGTGGCGTGCCTCGGCGCAGGCTTTTACGAGATGTTTGTCGGCTCAAGCGGCATACTGAACTCGGCTATCCTCATTTCCTGCCTGTTCTACTACCTGCTCTTCTTCTCACAGGCCACACAGGAGGACAGGGAGGAGAAGGAACTCCTGCTCTCTGACCAGAGAGCGGCCATGGTTGTACAGGAAATCCAGCCGCGATTCATACTTGAGATTTTAAACAGGGTTCAGGATCAGATAAAAACCTCGCCGCGCGTGGCGAGCCAGACCCTGGACAACCTAGTCGACTACCTGGAGAAGAACCTTGAAGCGACTGACTTTGTTCATCCCGTACCCTTTGAGGAGGAGATGAACAGGGTAAAGACCTATGTCCGCATAATCCAGACGGGTTTCCCCGGACTGCGTGTCGAACTACAGCTTGAGGACAAGGACTTCCAGCTTCCGGCCCTCACGGTCATGCATATGGTTGAAAACAGCATAAACCACGCCTTCGAGGGCAGGAGCACGGGCACGATAACAATCAAGTCGTTCGGCTCGGAGTCCGGCCACACCGTCATCATCCAGGATGACGGCATAGGCTTTTCAAACCGCGAGGAATACACCTCCGAAAACCAGGGCTCGCGGTTCGGCATTGAGAACGTCACCGACCGCCTGCAGCGCATGTGCAACGGTGACCTGAACATAGTCTCAAAGCCCGGAGCGGGCACGACCGTCATGATTTCAATCCCGAACGAGGACGTCAAGATGCCGGAGAAAAAACAGAGAAGGCGTCTCGTTATCCCGGGCAGGGAAAAGATGTAAAGAAAATACATTTACAAACAATTTAAAAACTGACTAAAAGGCACATTATATTGTGGCTCGTTTTGTGAGATGCCACAATAGAAATGTGCCTTTTGCATGTGATATAATCTAAATGTATTTTAAAAGGGGGGAAAGGACAGTGAAAGCACTGGAGGAAAAGATCCGCAATGAAGGCGAGGTTTATCCCGGCAATGTCCTTAAAGTAGGTTCTTTTTTAAACCACCGCATAGATGTCCCCTTCATGTGTGAATGCGGAAAAGAGTTTCACAGACTCTTTGACGGCTGCGGCGTCAACAAGATCCTGACGGTTGAGGCTTCGGGCATAGCCGTCGCTGTGCTGACGGCCCAGTATTTCGGCTGCCCCGCCGTCTTTGCCAAAAAGTCGAAGACGAGCAACATTGCAGACGATGTCTACTCGGCGCCCGTCCGCTCCTTCACACACAACTGCGTAAACCAGGTCATGATAGAGAAGAAATATCTCGAGCCGGGTGACAAGGTGCTCATCATAGATGACTTTCTGGCCCACGGCGAGGCCCTGACAGGACTTGTAAAGATTGTCGAGGACGCCGGAGCGGAGGTCGCAGGCGCCGGCATCGTCATTGAAAAGGCCTTCCAGGAGGGCGGCAAGGCGCTCCGCGAGTGCGGCTACCGCATTGAGTCTCTGGCCCGCGTCGCGAGCATGGACGCCGACTCCGGCGAGATAACCTTCATCGACTGAGTATATTAAAAGCCAAGTGCTTTAATATAAATTATTTGAGAAAGAATTCAAAACGGGAGGAAAACTGTACTATGAGAAGATTATTTGCTGTAGTACTCGCAGCCGTTATGATCTTCACCCTTGCCGCGTGCACAAAGGTGCCCGCAAACAACGGTGGTTCTGAAACAGCTGCACTGAAGGTCGGTCTTATCTGCCTTCACGACGAAAACTCGACCTATGACAAGAACTTCATCGACGGCTTCAAGGCTGCCTGTGAAAAAGCCGGTCTCAAGGAAGGCGAGTCTTTCTTCATCACCACAAACATTCCTGAAGGCGCAGAGTGCAAAGAGGCTGCTCTTGACCTCGCTGACAAGGGATGCACACTCATCTTTGCCGACTCTTTCGGTCATGAGCCGTATATGATCGAAGCAGCAAAGGAAATGCCTGACGTTCAGTTCTGCCACGCTACAGGCACAAAGGCTCACACAGAGGGCCTCAAGAACTTCCACAATGCTTTCGCAAGCATCTATCAGGGCCGTTACCTTGCAGGTGTTGCTGCAGGTCTCAAGCTCAATGAGATGATCGAAGCAGGCGACGTCAAGGCTGCTGACGCCAAGATTGGTTATGTCGGCGCTTTCCCTTACGCTGAAGTTAAATCAGGTTACACATCATTCTTCCTCGGCGCACGCTCGGTTTGTGAGTCCGCTACAATGGAAGTTATATTCACAAACTCATGGTATGATGAGACACTTGAGAAGGAAGCTGCTCAGAAGCTTATCGGCGACAAGTGCGTACTCATCTCTCAGCACGCTGACTCCTATGGTGCTCCTACAGCCTGCGAGGACGCAAACGTTCCCAACGTTTCCTACAACGGCTCAACAGAGGCTCAGTGCCCGAACACCTTCATCGTTTCTTCAAGAATCGACTGGGAGCCTTACTACACTCTTTGCATCAACGCTCTCAAGGCCAACAAGGCTGAGGACATCCCTACAGACTATGTAGGTACAATCGAGACAGGTTCCGTTGTTCTTACGGACCTCGGTGCCAAGGCTACAGCCAAGGGCACAGCTGACAAGCTTGCCGAAGTTAAGGCCGGTCTCCTTGACGGTTCCATCAAGGTATTTGCAACAGCCAACTTCACTGTTGACGGCAAGACACTTGATTCCTATCAGGCTGACGTTGACGATATGGGCGACTATGTCGGTGAGACAGAAGTAATCAAGGACGGTGCGTTCCTTGAGTCTGAGTACCGCTCAGCTCCTTACTTCGATCTCGACATCGACGGCATCACAATCAAAGAGTAATCTCTTTTGAATTAAACTTACGGGCGGGGCACTCTCTTTCGTGCTCCGCCTACAGTTCTTTTTTTACGGAGGGATAACCGTGGCTGAAGTTCCTGCTATAGAACTTAAAAACATAACCAAAACCTTCGGTGACATCGTGGCAAACAAGGACGTCTGCCTCGAGGTTCAGCGAGGGGAAATCCTTTCAATCCTCGGTGAAAACGGTTCCGGAAAAACCACTCTTATGAACATGATTTCCGGTATCTACTTTCCGGACCACGGACAGATTTTTATTGACGGAAATGAAGTGGAAATAAGGTCCCCCAAGGACGCATATGACTACAAAATAGGAATGATTCACCAGCACTTCAAACTGGTTGACATCTTCACCGCAACGGAAAACATAATACTCGGCCTCGAAGATGAGGGCCGTTACAACCTGAAGAAATCCGCCGCAAAGGTCAAGGAGATAGCCGACCTCTACGGATTTATTCTGGACCCGAACAAGAAAGTTTACGACATGTCCGTCTCAGAGAAGCAGACTGTCGAGATAATAAAAGTGCTCTACAGGGGCGCCGATATACTCATCCTTGATGAGCCGACCGCGGTGCTTACCCCTCAGGAGACGAAGAAGCTGTTCTCCGTCCTTCGCAAGATGAAGGAGAACGGCAAGTCAATCATAATTATCACCCACAAGCTCAATGAGGTTATGGAGATATCCGACCGCGTGTCGGTTCTCAGAAAGGGCCAGTATATCGGCACCGTAAAGACGAGCGAGACGAACGAGGCGGCCCTGACCGAGATGATGGTGGGCAAGAAAATCGAGCTCAACATTGACCGCACCGAGCCGAAAGACCCCGTCGACAGGCTCATAGTCGCGGGCCTCAACTGCACGAACCGTGACGGCGTAAAGATGTTGGACGATGTATCCTTCACCGCAAAATCAGGTGAGATACTCGGCATAGCGGGTATCGCCGGTTCGGGCCAGCGTGAGCTGCTTGAGGCCATAGCGGGCCTCCAGCATTTGGACTCCGGCTCGATAATCTACAACAACCCCAAGACGGAGATGCAGGAGAACCTGCGAAACAAGACTCCGCTTCAGATAAGGGAACTCGGCGTACGTCTCTCGTTCGTGCCTGAGGACAGACTCGGCATGGGTCTTGTCGGAAACATGGACCTGACGGACAACATGATGCTGCGTTCCTACAGAAAGGGTAAGTCTGCTTTTGTCGAGAGAGGAAAGCCGAAGGAGCTGGCCGAGCGCATTGTCGAGGAACTCGAGGTTGTAACACCGGGTGTCACAACGCCGGTCAGAAAACTCTCCGGAGGCAACGTCCAGAAGGTGCTTGTCGGCCGTGAGATATCCTTAAGCCCGACAGTGCTCATGGCCGCGTACCCCGTACGCGGACTCGACATAAACTCCTCCTACCTCATCTACAATCTCTTGAACCAGCAGAAGGAGAAGGGAGTCGCCGTAATCTTCGTAGGCGAGGACCTCGACGTCCTGATAGCCCTCTGTGACCGCATAGTGGTCCTGGGCTCAGGTAAGGTTACGGGAATTGTGGATGCGAGAAAAACAACGAAGGAAGAGGTCGGTCTCTTAATGACCAAGACCTTTGACAGCGGGGAAGGGGGCAAGGCCTGATGGGTTTCCATATAGTCAAACGTAAGAATATGGAATGGTGGAAAGCCTGGCTTGTCCGTATCATTTCAATTCTCCTCGGTATAATGCTCTCAGCCGCAGTCACCGTCTTCCTGACGGGCAAGGATCCGGTAAATGTCTTCACGACAATGTTTGACGGAGCCTTCGGCACGGAACGCCGCCTCTGGTCACTGCTCCAGGGCATAGCAATGCTCCTCTGCATATCCCTTGCCGTCACACCGGCCTTCAAGATGCGATTCTGGAACATCGGCGCGGAGGGCCAGGCCCTCATGGGCGGTCTCGCCTCAGCAGCCTGCATGATGTTCATAGGCGACCGCCTTCCGAACTGGCTCATGCTTATAGTCATGGCGGTGACCTCAATGCTCGCAGGTGCCG
>JAFSPP010000031.1 GCA_017451425.1 Clostridia bacterium
CTTCTTCGGAGGCTCCTTCTTTTCCTCTTTCTTCTGAGGTTCCTTCTGCGGAGGGGTTTCCTCTGCCCCGCCTATGGGAAGTTCAATCACTTTCTCATTTTTCAGTTTTTTACCGGACTTCCTCGGCATGGGTTTGCTGTCGTTGATAACCTCCGACGGCACCTCAATATTGTAGACGACAATATTGTCGGCATCAGCCGCCTTCGTCTCCACCTTCGGTGTCGTTTGCTTCTTATCAGCCACGGTTATCCCTCCTTTGTTTCTCTGTCATATATTGTTCGGCAAGATAAAGCGCGTTGAGCGCCGCAAGCTGCCGGTTGTAATCTCTTCTGTCTTCCGTTTTCGTGTCGAGTGCGACGATGTAAGTCTCTTTTCCGTCGTACAGGGCGATGTAGATTTCACCTTCCGGGTGGTCGCCGTCGGGGCCGGGACCGGCCACGCCGGTAATGCCGACGGCGAGGTCTGAACCTGCGGCCCGTACCGCGCCCGCGGCCATCTGCGCCGCGGTCTCTTCATTTACGGGCCCGCGCTCGTCTAGGAGCGCTTCGTCGACACCGAGAAGTCTTGTTTTCCTGTCGTTTGAGTAGGTCACGAAGGAGCACTCAAAGACATCCGATGCGCCTGCGACGTCCGTCAGACTCTTCGCGACGAGACCTCCCGTGCAGGATTCCGCAAATGAGATATGTAAACCGTCTGCTCGGAGAAGTCCCGTAAGCCTCCCGGCAATTTCCGGAATACGCGATGCGGGATCATCGGTGATTATCGGGTCAAGTCTGATCATCTCTTAAACCTCAAGTGATTTATCGATAACGAGTCTCTCAACCCCTGCGACGGCCCTCTTTATGAGACCGTCCATATCGAGGGCAGCCTCTGCCGCCTCAACCTCTTCAAGCGAGGGGCGAAGCTTCGGATGCTTCGGTGTGAAGACGGTGCAGCAGTCCTCATAGGGCTGAATTGAGATATCGAAAGTATCTATTTTGCGCGAGATTTCAACAATCTCGTTCTTGTCTGTTCCAATAAGCGGGCGGAAGACCGGCATGGTCGCCACCGCGTCCGTGCAGCCGAGCGCCCAGAGGGTTTGGCTTGCGACCTGCGCGAGGCTCTCGCCCGTGATGATGGCGCCGCAGCCCTGCTGCTTCGCGAGGTTTACGGCGATGCGCATCATCATTCTGCGCATGATTATGGTGAAAAGTTCCTCGGGACAGTCGTCCTTTATATGCTCCTGTATCTCCGTGAACGGCACAACCAGGAGATTGATTGTTCCGCTGTACTTTGAGACCTTGCCGAGGAGTTCGTGAACCTTCTGCTCGGCTCTTTTGCTCGTGTACGGAGGAGAGGCGAAGTGGATGGCGTCCAGGACAAGGCCGCGCTTGGCCATTGTCCAGGCGGCAACCGGACTGTCTATGCCGCCGGAAATCATGACCGCTGCCCGGCCGGAGGTGCCTATGGGCATACCGCCCGCGCCCTTTATCTGATTTCCGTGGATGAAGGCATACTTGTCGCGGATCTCCACATTTACCACCAGGTCGGGGTTGTGGACATCTACGCGGAGGAACGGATAATTTGAAAGTATCTCTCCGCCGAGTTCATTGCAGATCTGCGGTGAGTTCAGCGGGAAGGCCTTGTCGGAGCGCTTGGCCTCGACTTTGAATGTCTTTATCGACTCAAAGGAAGTTTTAAGATATTCGACCGCCGTGCTCTTTATGACTTCCATGTCCTTTTCGCAGGCGGCTGCCCTTGAGAAGCCGGCTATGCCGAATACTCTTTTAAGGGCCTCCACGGCCGAGTCCATGTCGGCGCCTTCGCCGAGAGGTTCTATCATTATCGTGGACTGCGACTTCTTTATGTCAGCCTGCATATACGGTGACAGACGGCGCTTTATGTTCTTTACAAGCACATCTTCAAATGTGCCCCGGTTTAAGCCCTTGAGCGCTATCTCGCCGTTTTTTATCAGAATGATCTCTTTCATCGTTTAACTTTCCTGAGTGTTTTATTTGCGCGCAGAAGGCAGTCTGCGAGACAGTCTGTCTCCTCCTTTGTGTTGAAGCGGCAGAAACTGATTCTTACTGCCGAATCAATCACCTTCGGGTCAAGCCCCATGGCGGTGAGGACATAGCTTCTGTGTCCCTTTGAACAGGCCGAGCCCGTCGAGACATACACTCCCGATTCCGAGAGGAAGTTCCTGAGGACCTCAGAGGGAATGCCCGGAATTGAGATATTGAGTATGAAGGGGAACTGCGCGGGAGAGTTGACGGTGAGGCCGTCAATCTCCGTAAGTTTCGAGAGCAGATGCTCCTTAAGGCCGGCGACTTTTTCTGCGTTCGCTTCAATGTCGCCGAGCTCTGAGACCGCGGCGGCAAAGCCCGCAATGCCGGGCATGCCGTGCGTGCCCGAGCGGATACCGCCCTCCTGGCCGCCGCCCAGGACATAGGGCACAAGCCTTGTGCCCTTCTTTACGAAGAGAGCGCCCTGGCCTTTCGGGCCGTGCACTTTGTGCGAACTTATCGTAAGCAGGTCGACACCGAGCGAGGCGACTTTAATCGGCAGCTTTCCGAATGCCTGAACGGCATCGGTATGAAGCAGGGCCGGAGCCCCTGCGCTCTTTATGGCGTCGGCAGCCGCTTTTACGGGCTGGATGCTGCCGACCTCATTGTTGACCAGCATGAGGCTGACCAGAATGGTCTTCTCATTTATGCTCTCTTTGAGTGACTCCTCCGAAACACGGCCGCTGCCGTCCACGGGGAGATAAACTACTTCAAAACCCTCCTCCTCAAGTCGCTTCATGCACTCGAGGACGGAAGGATGCTCGACGCAGGAGGTAACAATCCTGTTACCCCGACGCCGCAGCGCGTGTGCCGCACCGAATACGGCTATGTTGTTGCTCTCGGTTCCGCCGGAGGTGAAGTACACCTCCTCCGGCATACAGCCGAGAGCCCTTGCGACCGTACCGCGCGCCTCTTCGAGCCTGACGCTTGCGGCGTCACCGACACGGTGCAGGGAGGAAGGGTTGCCGAAGTCATCCGCGAGCACTGACACCATGGCATCGATTACGCCCTGTGTCGGCCGCGTCGTAGCGCTGTTGTCAAAATAGCACTCCACTCCGGTAACCTCCTTTCAGAATCAATCAGAAGAACAGCGATTTACCCATGATGCCCGTAAAGGCGAGGCACAAAATCGCAATATACATGAAGAGCACGGGTGTGCCCTTGAAGCTCAGGGGAGTCTCGGTGTCAACTTCAAGACGTCTCATGCCGAGATAGATGAGCCAGGTGGCGATAAAAAACGCCACACCCGCTCCGAGGCCCTGGGCTATGGCCTCGTGTACACCGTATGTCGCCTTCTCGGTGATGAACGGGATGGCGAGTACTATGGTGTTGAACGAGGATACCGCCGTCTGGCGGAAAAACTTTTCAACCTCTATGTCGGACCAGTCAGAGGACTTGAGGAGTACCCTCAGTATCGCAACGGATACGAAGTATACAACCGTCAGTACTACGGAGTAGACCGCAAGAGAGGTTATCATTGAACCGTCCTTGAGTGCCGGTATGAAAAGCAGTACGCGGCAGATAAGGCTCGTTACGGTTGAGAAGTAGGCAATCATGATTGAGAAAAGCATGATCTGCTTAGGCCTGGCCGCGGAGCGTATGGCTTCGCTGGCACCGTAACCGCCCGTGAAGACAAGGTTCTGAGTGAAACTGACATAAAGGAATGCCGCAAAGAAAGCTGCTATGAATTTCATTCTTCTTCACCCTCCTTCTCTGCCGGTTCGATGTATTCCTCCACAGATACGGGTCTGGTCTGTTTCTCCTGACCACGTCTGTTGCGGATACGTCTCTGAGGTCTCTGCTGCTCTGCCTTGCTCTCCTCGACTGCCGCGGCGAAGCGCTCAGCGTCACCGCTTGACTTGGCTTCGGTGCCCAGGTCGAGAGTTACGAACTCAAAGCGTGAGGTTCTCTGTGAAACGGGGGCCGCAGGTGCCTCGACAACCGGATCTTCCGGCGTCGGCGGAGCGAGCTCTGCCTGTACGGTCGTCTCGACCGGCGGCAGGTTCGCGGAGCGGAGCTCCTCGGCCTCCTCAAGGGTCATGACCTCAAAGGCCTGCTTCTCAGGCTCCGGTTTCGGAGCGGCCCTGCGGCGCTTTCTCTTGGGTGCCGCCTCGGACTTTCTGCGCCTCGGCTCATTCTGTGAGCCGTCTGCGTACTTCGCTCCTTTGAGCTGTACTTTGGCTTTCTTGCTGCCCTTGATATTTGTTCTGGAATTCGTGACGAGCTCGTCTGCGAGTTCCGGATCGACCTTTCTGAGGAATATGCGGAGAATTGACGCGAGATATGCGATGACTATGAAACCGCCCATCGGCATGAGGAATGACTCTGCCGGCATGACGAAGGGAATCCTGTGTCCCCATACGGTTCCCGCACCGATAAGTTCACGCGCAAATCCGACAACAATCAGTACGGCCGAGTAACCCAGGCCCGCACAGATGGATGTCATGAGGGATCTTCCGATATCTGTCTCGACCGCCTCGCGCTCACAGTTTCTTACGATAAGCGGGTTTACGGCGAGAAGCGGCAGATAGATGCCGAGCGCCAGCATAGTCTCGGGGCTGAACTTGTCAACCAGGATCATGCTTGGGATTACGACCAGCATACCGATGAGGGTATAAAGGCCGAGACGCATCCACTGCTGCAGATGTTTGAGCACGAGCGATGTAATAAGCTGTGCAATTATGAGTGTTACAAGTGTGATGGCCGACATTATCAGCGCAGCCTTTAAGGATGTGCAGATAGCAACCACCGGGCAGAGACCTATGGTGCCTACGAGCACCGGGTTCTTTGCCAGGACTTCACGGAAAAGGTAGTTCTGACTATTCATCAGTCTTGCCTCCTTCCTCGTTGCCTTCGACAATCGCGGCCAGAAGGGCCTCGACCTCCGCCGCTATGGCAGGGTTCTCGGCCGGTGCCGGCTCGGGTGCCGGTTCAGGTGCCGGCTCGGGTGCCGGTTCAGGCGCCGGTTCGGGAACCGGCTCAGGCTGAGGTTCGGCCGGCGGCGCGGCCTCCGCCTCGGGTGCCGGCTCAGGCTCTGCCTGCGGCTCCTCCTCCGCCTGCGGTGCGGGCTCCTCCTGCGGAACTTCCGCAGGCTCCTCACCTTCGGCGAGAGCAGGCGTCAGGCCGTGCTTCGGCTCGCGGACCTTCGCGCCGCCCTTCTTTATGATACCGGGCAGCTTGTCGGCCATGCTGTCGAATACATCGGCTATGGCATTCATGATGAGCACTACGAAGATTACGCTCTCCTCATATGTGCCCACACGACGTAAAATCATTGTGAGAATACCTGCGGCTATGCCGTAGAGCACACGGCCGCGGTTTGTTGAGGGACCCGTCGCCGGATCCGCAAGGAAGAATACACCGCAGTAGAAGAGCAGGCCGGCTCCGAGTTCCATGAGCACGGAGTATCCGCGGCCGGTCATAATACGCGGGAAGAGGAAAGCAATTACGGCGCATGTGAGAACAAAGCTGAGTGTCGCCCATGCTCCGGGCTGCTTACGGATTACAAGGTAGAGGAATGTGCCGATCATGAGGATGAGGCAGGACGCACCCATCGGGCCCGGAATCCTGCCGATTAAAATATCGAGCACATTCAGGAGATTTGTTCCTATTGAGCGGGACTGCGAAAGCATCTCGGCAAGGGATGTTCCCGGCACGAAGCCTTCAGCGGTCGAGACTGTCGAGAGCTTTCCTATTGCGAGGTTCGGATATGCGAACATCAGCGAAGGCCAGCTGAGTGTCACGAAGCCTATGCCGGCCGCAGCGGGCACAAACGGCTGAGTGGTCGTGTCACCGAAAGGCAGTTTGGCTACCGCAATGGCGAATATTGCGCCCATGGGAGCGAGCCAGAACGGAGCTGACGAAGGCAGCGCGAGTGCCACGGCAAGTCCCGTGAAGATTGCCGAGAGGTCGGCAAGTCTTATCGGATTTTTCTTCATGAAGATGACATAGCCTATCACTTCAGTCAGGATAGCCGCCGCTACGGACAGGATTATACTCCAGAGCGCCCGTATGCCGTATGTGTAGACGGCAACTACGGAGACGGCGAGGAGCATGATAATCATGTCCATCATGAATGAGCGTACTTTGTTCATACCGTTGCTTTCTCCTTAAGTTCTTTGATTATGGCCGCGGCATCGGGCGCCCTGAAAATGGCGCTGCCCGAAACGAAGACGTCAGCTCCTGCCTTTGCGGCCTCCCCGATTGTTACGGTATCTATACCGCCGTCGACCTGAATATGCATGTCATAAAGGCCGCGGCGATTGCATTCTTCGCGTATGGCTTTAACCTTCGGCATCATATCCGCCATGAAGGACTGTCCGCCGAATCCCGGCTCAACAGTCATGACGAGAACCATGTCCACCTTGTCCAAGTAAGGGAAAATCACCTCAGCCGGTGTCATCGGCTTTACGGAGATTGACGGGTGGCAGCCGAGCTCCCTTATTCTCTCTATGGTCTCGACCGGGTCGGAATCGGATTCGACATGAAAGGTGATGTAGTCAGCACCGGCCTTTGCGAAATCCTCCGCATATTTCAGCGGATCCGAAATCATGAGGTGAACATCCGCCAAGCTGTTCATCTGTTTTTTCAGACTCTTCAGCACCGGCGCGCCAATCGTTATGTTCGGGACGAAATGGCCGTCCATTACGTCAATGTGCATCCATTGTGCGCCGGCCTCTTCCATCCTCGTCACCTCTTCGCCCATCCTGGCGAAGTCACATGAGAGAAGCGAGGGTGAGATAATAACCATAATAGTACCTCTAAATAGTAATAAATAAAGAAATAATCGATTAAGTATAACACATACGGCGCGAAAAATAAACAATATCGGTAAAATTATTAAGAAAATGATAAAAAAAGACCCCCTCGGTGAGGGGGCCGTTTTTGCTTAAGCCTTTACTTTTTCTTCGGTTTTTTCTTCAGTTTTTTCAGCCTTTTCATCCTCTGCAGGAGGCAGTTCCTCCTCAGGATTGTCGTAGGTCAGGTGTATTACACCCTCCCTGTTTAAAGCGACAATAACATAGAGAATGATGATGAACGCGAACATTCCGACAACGCCGAAGAACTTGAGTCCTATGTACATTATCGAGAGTGTGAGCGCGGCGGGAAGTTCCATCGTATCCGAAACAAGTTTAGGTTCGATAATATGACGGACAACGGTTATGATACCGTAGATGATGAGGAGTCCGAAGAGCATCTTCGTGTCGCCCGTGAAGAGGCAGAATGCCATCCAGGGCCACATGACCGTGCCGATACCAAGTACCGGAAGTATGTCAAGAAGAGCCGTGATTATGGCAATTACGAGGATATATCCGCCCTTGTAAATGCCAATGGCCTTGAGAATTACGAGGCCCAGAGACAGTTCAATGAACGTCATGCTGCATATGACGGCATAGGCCTTTGCGAGTTTACCCATGGACGTCTTCATGACGCGCCTTACGGCCTGGAATTTCTCCGTGGGCTCAGGGCCGATCATGCTCTCGATGATTCTGATAATCTCGTCATATTCTATCGTCATGAAGACGGAAAGAATAATACAGATTATGATTGCGACAAGTATTGAAGGGATCTGTTTCGCAGTGGCTATAACGCCCGAAACACCTGAACTTACGCCGCTTGTGAGCTTTTCGTATATTCCCGAAAAATCAAACGAGGAGAGGGAAATAGTATATTCCTTATTCGCGATTTCGGGATCGTTGGACATGAGGATTTCGAGGTTCTCCATCAGTTCATCAACATTGTCCCGGACGGAATCGGAAATGAATGACGGAAGTGAGTCTAAAACTCCGTATACCTGTGATTCAATCCACTCATAGTCGGAGAAGTATTCCGAGATGAGCTTTACGAGGCTTATACCCTCAGCCACAACCCTGTCGCCTATGGCGTAGACACCCAGACACAAGAGGGCGAGGAGAGCAAGCGCAAGCACCGTAGCTACGAGCGCTCTCGGCAATTTAAGTTTCCTGCTTATGAACTTCATCGGACGCTGTAAAACGAGTGCGATCAAGAGGGCGATGAAGATAGGAAGCAGCGGATAAAATGCATACTTCAGGACAAGAGCAACGATTGCAATGAGTATCGTAATATAGAAGACATTTATGATAAAATTGCGTCGTTTTTCAATCTGTTCCAAAGCATTCACCTCCCGAAAGATTTATTACGTGAATATTCTACAACACGGCCCTCCAATAAACAATAAAAAAAGAATTAAGATTTTATTTCATTTTAATCTCTGTTGTGCTATTATTATTACATTATTTTTCCGAAAGAGAGGACGTGACCGCATGAATGTTGCAGTAATGGGCTACGGTACAGTAGGTTCCGGCGTGGTTGAAATCATTAACAGAAAAGACCTCGGCCTTACCGTAAAGTACATACTCGATCTGCGTGAATTCCCCGGTGACGAAAATGCCGCGAAATTTACCAAGGATTTCAATGACATCTTAAACGATGAGACCGTAAAGATCGTCATAGAGACCATGGGCGGTCAGAACCCCACTTTCGACTTTGTCTCAAAGTGTCTCCAAGCAAAAAAACACGTAGTTACTTCAAATAAGGAACTCGTTGCTGAGAAGGGCCTCGAGCTCATAACCCTTGCGAAAGAGAACAATGTAAACTTCATGTTCGAGGCTGCCGTAGGCGGCGGAATACCCGTCATCAGACCTCTCACATTCTGTATGAGAGCAAACAATATCCGCTCCGTAAACGGAATACTCAACGGCACAACGAACTTCATACTCACAAAGATGATCCGTGAGAACATGTCCTTTGAGGACGCGCTGAAAATAGCGCAGGCCAACGGCTATGCCGAAAAGGACCCCACGGCGGACGTGGAGGGCCACGACGCCTGCAGAAAAATCTGCATACTCGCGGCGCTCGCCTTCGGCAACCATGTCTATCCGAAGGATGTCCACTGTGAAGGCATAACAAAAATAACTCTTGAGGATGTCGCGAATGTTGCCGGAAAAGGCGCCGCGATAAAACTCATAGGTACGGCAGAAAAACTTGCTGACGGCCGTCTTTACATCATCGTCAGCCCGGCCGTCGTAAAGGCTGAAAGCCAGCTTTCCGCCGTCTCAGACGTCTTCAATGCCGTCGAGGTCGACGGCGACGCCACCGACCAGGTGCTCTTCTACGGCAAGGGCGCAGGCAAGCTCCCGACGGCAAGCGCCGTCGTGGCTGACGCGCTCGACTGCGCCGAGCACGACGCTGTCCGCAGACCCATCTTCTGGGGCCCCGAAAAGCCGGACCTCATAGCCGACTACAGGGAAGTGGAGAACGAGTACTATGTACGCGGAGCATCCCTTGACGCTTCGCTGATAAGCGAAACTCTCGGCAATGACGCCTTCATCACAAAACCCATAACGGAAAACAATCTTCGCGCGAAACTCTCCGGTGAACCGAAGAGCCTGATACGCGTTGCTAAATGCTAAGGAGAAAACAATGGCACTCATAGTTCAGAAATTCGGAGGAACATCCGTCAAGGATGCGCCCTCTATCGCCCGGGTCGCCGGCATTGTCGCCGAGACCTATTCCGAGGGCAACGACGTAATTGTCGTCGTGTCCGCACAGGGCGACACAACTGACGATCTCATCGCCAAGGCGAATGAGATCAACCCCAACCACTCGAGGCGTGAGCATGACATGCTCGTCTCCGCCGGCGAACAGATTTCAATCTCCCTGCTCGCCATGGCGCTCGAGAAGATCGGCCTTCCGGTCGTCTCGCTTCTCGGCTGGCAGGCAGGCTTCACGACAAACTCCAGCTACACCGCAGCCCGTATCAAAAAGATAAACAAGGAACGTCTTCAGAACGAGCTCGACAGCCATAAAATCATCGTAGTTGCAGGCTTCCAGGGCATCAACAAGTATGACGATATCACCACCCTGGGCAGAGGCGGTTCCGACACTTCGGCGGTTGCCCTCGCAGCTGCGCTCCACGCCGACAAATGCCAGATTTTCACGGATGTCACAGGCGTATTCACAGCCGATCCGAGAAAGGTTAAAGGCGCGGTAAAACTGAGCGAAATAACCTACGACGAAATGCTCGAACTCGCATCATGCGGCGCACAGGTACTCAACAACCGCTCTGTTGAAATGGCGAAGAAGTACAATGTCGAACTCGAGGTTCTGTCCAGCATTGAGAGAGAACCCGGCACAATCGTTAAGGAGGCCACGAAAATGGAAAAAATGTTAATCCGCGGTGTCGCAAAGGACAACGACGTCGCACGTATATCAGTACTCAGACTTCCGGACAGCCCCGGTATCGCTTTCAAACTCTTCTCAAAGCTTGCCTACAGAAAAGTAAATGTCGACATCATCCTTCAGTCTGTCGGCCGTGACGGCACCAAAGACATCACATTCACCGTTCCGCGCGGCGACGATCAGCTCGCCAGGGAAGCCGTTTTCGAGGCTTTCCCCGACCTCACTGAGGACAACTTCATCGTTGACACAAACGTCTCCAAAGTATCAATTGTCGGCGCCGGCATGGAGACCCACCCCGGCACCGCTTCACAGATGTTTGAGGCCCTCTTTGATGCCGGCATCAACATCCAGATGATCTCCACAAGCGAGATTAAAATCTCCGTTCTCGTTGACCAGGGTGACGCGGACAAGGCTATCTCAGCCATCCACGACTCCTTCTTCCCCGAGGACTGATAAAAAAAATAAAAGCCTTACCGGAGCTGCGGTAAGGCTTATTTTTTTACTCACATGCGCTCGGGAGCATCAATTTTCAGCATCTCGAGAACATTTGCCAGAACGCTCTTTGTACAGACGCACAGATTGATTCTGGCGGTGCGGAGATCGGCATCCTCCACATTTACGCGGCAGGCGTTGTAGAACTTATGGAACAGCGTAGCTACTTCAATTGCGTACCGTGTGATACGGGCAGGATCGTAGGCTTTCGCCGCGGCGATTATCTCGTCCTCGAGCTCCGAGAGCCTGCGGATGAGTTCCCGCTCCTCGGACTCCTTGAGCAGTTCAAGCTGAGCCTCTGTCGGAGCCTTGATCTCTATGCCGTCCTCGGCAAGTTTTCTGAGAATGCTGCAGATGCGGGCGTGGGCATACTGGCAGTAGTAGACGGGATTCTGGGAGTCCTGCTTTACGGCAAGACCGAGGTCAAAGTCCATGGTCGAGCCGGCCTCACGCAGGTTGAAAATAAAGCGGACAGCGTCTATCGGAATCTCGTCGAGGAGGTCAGTAAGCGTGATGCTCTTACCCGTACGCTTGGACATCTTTATGACTTCGCCGTTTTCCATGAGGCGCACAAGCTGCATCAAAACGACATCGAGCTTGTCCCCTCCGAGACCCAGGGCCTCAAGAGCGCCCTTCATGCGGGCGACATGTCCGTGATGGTCTGCGCCCCAGACATCTATGCACTTCTCAAAGCCGCGGTTTATCTTGTTTCTGTGATAAGCGATGTCCGCGGCAAAATAGGTCGGATTTCCGTTTGTGCGGATCAGTACATCGTCCTTGAGTTCAAGCTTTTCAATGTCCTTGTCGGACTTGCCCTGTGCCTTCAGGATGGCTGTCTGCACTTCAGTGTTTTTATACCAGAGCGCGCCCTCTTTTTCGTAGGTGTAGCCGCGCTTTGTAAGCTCGTCGATAGTGTCCCTGACCTCTCCGCTGTTATGGAGAGTGCTCTCGCAGAACCAGGTGTCATAGACGATTCTGTACTTCTCCATCGCGGCCTTCATGCCTGCGATGTTTTTCGGAAGAGCAAAGTCGACAAGAGCCGCTCTGCGCACCTCTTCGCTCTCGCTAAGATACCTGTCGCCGTTTTCTTCTGCGAACTGAGCTGCGAGCACGGCGATGTCGTCACCGTGATAGCTGTCCTCGGGGAGCTCGATATCGAGACCGAAGTGTTGCTGATATCTGACATCCAGCGACAGCGCGAATTTGTCTATCTGATTGCCTGCATCGTTGATGTAGAACTCACGTTCAACTGAGTATCCGGCATAGTCGAGTACGGCGGCAAGGCAGTCGCCGAGGGCGCCTCCGCGGGCGTTGCCCATGTGCATGGGGCCCGTCGGATTGGCCGAGACGAACTCGACCAATACCCTCTTGCCGCCGCCGAAATCCGAGCGACCGTATTCCTTGCCGCTCTCTGCGATTTCAAGCAGGATGTCAGCGTAATATTTGTCAGAGAGGAAGAAGTTCATAAAGCCCGGGCCTGCGACCTCGAGCTTTGAGAAATATGTACCTTCGAGGCTTATTCCCGCGGCGATTTCCTCCGCAAGGGCACGCGGGTTCATGCGGAAAGTTCCCGCATTCACCATGGCGGCATTTGCCGAGAAATCGCCGTTTGAGCGATCCGCCGGCACCTCTACTTTAAACTCACGGAGGCCCGGCTTTGCCGAGTTTATGAGTTCGGTTATCTGTTCTCTTGCCGCATTTACGACCTTAGACATCTGTTCTTGCTCCTCTTTGTTTCATTTCCCTGACTTCAAGTTCAAGCTCATTCTCGGAGACCTCTCCGCCCCCTATATCGAGCGAATACGCAAATTTCAGATTGCCTCCGTCATCTCTCATGTCGGAGTCGATTTTCTTCGCATAGACGCCCATCTCAAGCCTGCCGTAAGGCGTATCATAGAAGCAGTTGTGGCGCTTTCCCTCCTCAAAGAGGAAGTCAATGCCGAAGCTTCCGCCTCTTGAGAGGCGAAGGGAGGCAGGTCCCATGACGGAGATGTTTGTCGTAGTGC
Source organism: Clostridia bacterium (assembly GCA_017451425.1). Lineage (GTDB taxonomy): Bacteria > Bacillota > Clostridia > Oscillospirales > Acutalibacteraceae > UBA1227. The sequence continues at coordinate 12,746 of JAFSPP010000031.1, forward strand.
CTGCGAAATCTCCCTCATGTTCATTGTAACGGATGACATAGCCGTTCTGCGCGATAGCGAGTTCGCCGTAGAGTTCTGTCGTACTCTCGGACACCTCGCCCGCGACGGTATGTCTGTCACGGATTATTATCTTATAATTCTCGTCAAGATTTTCAAGAATGCTCAATTGTTAACTCCATTTCTCTTCCGCAAGCGAGATGAGTCTGTCACAGAGCTCACTGTAGGAAATGCCTGCGGCCTCTATCATTTTCGGATACATGCTGATGCTTGTAAAACCGGGGATTGTGTTTATCTCGTTGAAAAGCACCCTGCCGTCCGCCTTCGTGACGAAGAAGTCGACACGGGCAAAGCCCGAGCAGCCGAGGGCCTTGAAGGTCCTCTTTGCCGCATCGGCAATCTCATGCCTTGTCTCCTCGGGAACGAGGGCGGGAATATTCAGGACGCTCGCGGCGTTGCTGTACTTCGCGTCATAATCGTAAAACTCATTCGCGGGAGTTATCTGTCCGACAACACCCGTGAAGAGTTCGTCGTTTCCGAGCACTGCGCACTCGCACTCATAGGCGTCAATGAACTCCTCAAAGAGGATGCGCGTGTCGTGCTCCAGTGCAAGGTCCAGAGCGGCTTTAAGCTCCGCGGCGTCATGCGCCTTGGAGATTCCGACTGAGGAACCCGCGTTGGCGGGCTTTACAAAAATCGGGAAGCCGAGTCTTGCGGCTATGTCCTCGAGTTTCTTCTCGCCCGACTCATACTCATATTTCGTGATGCTCTCCCACTTAGCCTGCGCTATACCGTTTCGGTCAGCGACGGTGTTGGTGAAGATCTTGTCCATGGACACCGCGCTGGATGTCATGTCACAGCCGACGAAAGGTATGCCGGCGAGCTGGAAAAGGCCCTGCACGGTGCCGTCCTCGCCGTTCTTGCCGTGGAGAACCGGGAAGGCGACGTCGATTCTTATTGTCTCCGCGCCGGTCTCACGCTCCACGATAATGCCGTGGACGTCACGGTCCGGCGAGACGCAGGCCTTTGTCAGCCTGCCGGCTGAAAGCCAGCCGTCGTCGGGCAGCTCGGAAAACGGTCCCTCGTAGAGATACCACTCACCCTTTTTGGTGATGCCGATCATGTATATGTTGTATTTTGATGCGTCAATGTTTGAAATAACGGAACCTGCGGACACGAGGGAAACATCGTGCTCACTCGAGCAGCCGCCGAAAAGAACCAGTATGTTTTTCATATCAAAACTCCAAACGCGAATTTATAATAAAAATATCTTATCACAGCGGCAGATTATCTTCAATAAAATATTATAATGACAAATCATTGCGTTTGTGATAGAATATTGCGTGCTTTTAACTTTAATAAGAAGGCGGAATTACAATGATTTCCATAACTGACGCTCTCACGTCACTCATAAAACAGATTGACGGCACCATGAAAGCCGCAGACCTCGCACTTACAAGTTCAAATACTCCGGCAGACGCCGTCGAGCCCATTACCTACGAAGGTGATCTCGGCGAAGTCCGCCTCGAATTCTCCGACAATGTCATAAACGTAAAGTGCAAAAAGGCGGACGGCGAGTGGAAAACCGCCGCCGAGACCCTTTTCAACCCGGGCGAAGACGACTGGGATGAGAAGGCGACAAAGTCCGTTGCCAACACCATCTGTGAGGCCGTCGCCTCCTCTTTCGGCACAGACTGTGTCTTCGCCGGCAAGACCGCAAAGACAGGCGCAAAGGAAAAAGATACAAAAGTAATCGACGTCACCGAAGCCGTATCTTCAAAGAAGTCAAAGAAGAGCAAGGAAGCGGCTTCGCAGTACGACATCATCACATTCACAAACCGCATGGAGACAATCTTCCCCGACCTCAAGGGAGAGATGCTGAAGAATATCGACAAGTACGATATATACCTCCCCGAGGAGTACTTCGAAACCCTCATAACTCCCCGCGTCATGAAGGCTCTCCGCGAAAACGACAGACCGCTTCTCAAGAAGCTCTTCAGTGCCTTCAGCACCTTCTACAACGAGGGTGACAACGACATGCAGAGCCTCATCGTGGTCTCAATTCTCGGTATGAATCTCTCCAAGGAGGAGGACCTCCTGAAGAACTGCGAAAAGCTTATGGATGTAAACCTCTACAACGCCCTGATGCCCGTTCTCGAGTATCTCAAAACCGGCGGCGCAAAGAAGCGTATTTCCTCATTTGCTTCTCCTAAACCGAAGCAGAATAAATAAACCGCGTTTGTATATTTTCTTAGTACATGTTATAATGTATCGGCATTAATTACACGCAAAGTGAAAAATAAATCTTAGGGGGATTTTACAATGGCTAAAAGCTACATAGTCCTGAAGGACGCTCCGGTAATGGACTACCTTCATGACTTCGTTGCACTTCCCGACGACTACGGCACCTATAACTACTTCCACAGAGAAGACATAAAGGCTATCCGCAGCACGGTATTTGCAGCACTCGACGAACTCGATGCCAAGGCCGGCATCGGCGAGGAAATGGCAAAGTATGAGAAAGTCATCATCAAGCCCAACCTCGTAAACGTCTTCCACAACTCAGGTTTCTATGACAAGGACGGCAAGGCAGACTTCCCTGAGACAACTGACCCTCGTGTTTTCGAGGCAGTTGTAGCATGGGTTAAGGACCGCAACCCCAACGTCATCATCGCTGAGTCTTCAGGAAAACCTTTCCCGGCAGCAGCCTCCTTCGTAATCACACGTTACACGGAGATTGCAAAGTACTACAACACCGAGCTCGTTCCGCTTGAGAGACGTCCCGTAGTACGTTACATGTGCCCTAAGGCTGAGATTCAGAAAGAGATCCTCATCCCAGACACATTCGACGACATCGTAAAGGGTAAGGCTTACTACATCTCCGTACCGAAGATGAAGACAAACATCTACACAGGCGTTACACTCGGCTTCAAGAACGCCATGGGTACAATTCCTTACTTCCTTCGTGAGCGTAACCACACTCACGACATCAACACGAAACTTGCTGATATGCTCTACCTCTTCAAGCCCAACCTTACCGTTATCGACGGTATCGTAGGCGGCGAGGGCAACACACCCGCTCCCGTAGATCCGGTAGACGTTCATATGATAGTTGCTTCCAACCAGTCTGTTGAGGCTGACCGTCTCACAACTTACATGATGGGCTTCGACCCGAACGAAAACAAGCTCATCCAGGAAGCTGACAAGCGCGGCTTCGGCGATCCCGATGTTGAGATCATCGGTGAGCCCAGAGTCACACCTTTCCGTCCCGCATGTCCTTCAGTAATGCGCGGCGAAATCGTAGAAAACTTCCCGGGCATTGTCGCTCTTGCAGGTCACACCCTTCCGGGTGCTCCCAAGATCACAGACCCGAACAGCGTTACACCTGACCAGGCCTTCGCTCTTGAGCAGGCTTGCGTCGGCGGATGCCTCTCTTCAATCGGCATGGGCTTTGCCTCCGCTCTCTACGGCCCGGCCAAGCCGCATAACCCCGACCTCTTCGTAGTTGAGGGCCCCGGTGTTGAAATCGACGGCAAACGCTATTGGTTCGACAAGAACGGCAAACCGTATACGAAGGATGACATCGTAAACGGCGGCAAGAAGATCATGGTTATGGGTAAGTGCTGCGGCGAGGACATGCTCGCTATAGCCGACTACCCGATCAAGGGCTGCTGCGACCCTGCAGAATGCCTCAACGCCACACAGAACGCACTCGGTGTAGTTAACCCTCAGCTTCGTCCTTGGGGCAATACATCACTCGTTCCGGTAGCAGTTCCGAACCTCGTAGGTACAATGGTTTATCGTGCCAAGTGGCTCCTTCAGGGCAAGGCTGTTGACGTTCCCAGAAAGCATGAGGACCGCATCTTCGAGCTTCCTCCGCTCTCTGAAGAGGACGCAAAGAAGGATTACATCTCATGGCCCATCCCGAAACTCTCATGGCCTGACAGACTTCACGGTATTGCTGACATGCTCAACTTTGCCGGATCTCTCACAGGTATGCCGGGCGCCATCAAGTACTACCTCAAATAAGGTATTAAAAGTCAGGGACTTTTAAATACAGGCTACAGTAGGGCCTCTCACTCTCGGGTGAGAGGCCCTCGGTCTTTTACAGTTTCTTTTTAACCCGAAAAGGAGTAAAATATAAGGTAACTTATTTAAAAAGAGGTAAGGCAATGAAAAAAGCAATTGCGGTACTACTGCTTATGACAATGATGCTGACGCTTTCCGGATGCGCCGGCGTCAAGGAATATCTGTGGCCTACACCGACGACGGCGGCGCCGCCTAAACCGACTTCGAACATCACGATTATACCGGGATGGTCGATAGTCCAGGTGGCGGAAAAGCTCGAAGAGCTTGAAATCTGCTCAGCCGACGGCTTCCTGGAGGCGGCAAAGGTGGTACCTCCGGGATATGACACGCTTGTAAACGGTCTCGGCACGGCAGAAGGATATCTCTTCGCTGCCGAAGGCCTGATTCTTCCGGAGACTCACAATATTTATCAGAACTCAAATCCGGAGAACGTACTCCGCTTCTTCCTCGACTATACGGCAAAGAGCGTAAACGCCCTCTCATATGATGACACTACAGCCTATGCACGCGCCGAGCAGCTCGGCATGTCGATGTACGAGATTTTCACCCTGGCATCAATAATCCAGTACGAGGCAAACCTCGGCTCCACGGACAAGGACTTCGAGATAATGCAGCAGGTCTCATCCGTATTCCATAACCGTCTCAACAATCAGAACAACGGTTATGCCTACCTCGGCAGTGATGCCACGAGGAAATACATCGAAGTCAAGATGAAGAAATACATCGAAGACAACAATTTAAACTATGACACCTATTTCAAGGGTTATTGCACGAACGACTCCTACTCACTGAAGACGGAAGGCCTTCCGGTAGGACCTGTGGGCGCGCCGTCAATCCAGGCTATAAAGGCCGCTCTCTGGCCCGCCGACACGGATTATTTCTTCTTCTTTACGGACGTTGACAACAACTTCCATTTCTACACAAACTATGAGGACTTCCAAAACGAGTGGAACAACAAGTATAAGCACTGAGGAGCAACGATGAAGAAATTCATTTCATGGAACGTAAACGGGCTTCGGGCCTGCGTCGGCAAGAACTTCCTTGAGGACTTCAAAGCCCTCGACGCCGACGCCTTCTGCCTGCAAGAGACAAAGCTTCAGGAGGGGCAGATCGACCTCGATCTGCCGGGCTATTTTCAGTACTGGAACTATGCGGAGAAGAAAGGTTACTCAGGCACCGCCATCTTCACAAAGGAAGAGCCCCTCTCCGTGACGCTCGGCATAGGCTCGCCCGAGCACGACTGCGAGGGCCGCGCCATAACGCTGGAATATGACAGCTACTATCTCATAACCTTCTATGTGCCTAACGCCCAGGACGGCTTGAAGCGCATTGATTACCGCATGGCCTGGGAGGATAAGGTCCGCGAATATGTCGGAAAACTCGCAAAGAAGAAACCCGTCATAATCTGCGGCGATTTAAACGTCGCCCATGAGGAGATAGACCTTAAAAACCCGAAGACGAATATCGGAAACGCCGGATTCTCCTATGAGGAGCGCGGCAAGTTCTCAGAACTTCTTGATTCGGGATTTGTTGATTCATACAGATATCTCTACCCTGAAAAAATCGAGTACTCATGGTGGTCCTACAGGTTCAATGCCAGGGCCAACAACACGGGGTGGCGCATTGACTATTTCGTTGTCTCCGACAATGCCAGGGACAAGATAAAGGACGCGAAAATCCACACGGACATCTTCGGCAGCGACCACTGCCCCGTCGAACTCGACATTGATCTTTAATTCAGGACACCCGTCTTTGAATATATATCTAAGTGTGCTATAATTCTTTTATATACTGTTTTAAGGGAGGATTGTTATGGAGCGCCTCAAGAACCTGTTTATTGCCCTTTTCGGAAATCAGCTCCCGCTCCGCGAACGTTTCTTTAACATCGCCAGCCTCGGCGGCGCCGCCGGCACCGTCCTTGCCACTCTGGCATCAGGCATCTCGATAAAGCGCGTCTCGGCAGCTCAGGGAGTCGGATTCTGGGAATTCGGCGCGCCCGGTATGATTGCGTGCTTTACGACCATTGTTTTCTTCCTGCTGACGTTCGCAATCTACCACATATCAAAGAATCTTAAATTCTCAATCATACTGTGCCTTGTGGGACTGAACTTTGTGCTCTTCCCCGCTCTTCATCTCACAGTCGGCGGTATATCGAGCGGCATGCCCATCTATTTCGTCATGGGTATCATATTCACGGTTCTGATGCTGGACACCAGGCCGATGATTATAATGTGCACGCTGGAAGCCATTTGGTACGGCCTCCTCTTCTTCCTGACATCAAGATATGCGGAAGAGCTCAATGACACATACTTCCTTATGCCCGAATGGGCAATGTATCTCGACCAGGCGATGGACTTCTTCACTGTCGCGATATCCACATCCGTCCTGGTTAAAATCCTCTCACTCTGCTTTGAATGGCAGCAGAATCGCACAAACGAACTCTTAAAACAGCTTGAGGAACTCTCCGTAAAAGACCCGCTCTCGGGCGCATACAACAGAAGATTCCTCTTAAAGTACATTGAATCCGGTATAGAAAAGCACAAGGAGACAGGCGCACCTCTGTCGATAATCATGTTTGATATCGATAAGTTCAAGCGCGTAAACGATGACTACGGACATCTTGTCGGCGACGATGTCATAAAGGGCTTTGCCCAGGTTCTCCTCTCCAGCTGCCGCAACTACGACGTAGTTGCCCGCTACGGCGGCGAGGAATTCCTTCTCGTTATGCCGGGCGCGTCAGAGGAGACTGCCTACGCCCGCGCCGAACAGATCCGTACAAAGGTTGAGGCCTCAAGTTTCTCGGATGAAATAGACAGGCCCGTCACGGTCAGCGGCGGCGTTGCCGGTTTCGTAACCTCATACAGGAATGTTGAGGAATTCATAGCCGCAGCTGACGAACATCTATATACGGCAAAAGAGACCGGAAGAAACAAAATAATCTGGAAAGGTTCCGAAGACAAGGGAGAGAGTTAATCTTGAGTGAAAAACTTGCGGAAGTAAAAGAGAAATACTTCGGTGAACAGGTACCCACAAAGCGCAAATTCTTTCATTTTATCTGCGTCGGCGCACCTATTTTTTCCTTCATGGCAACAATGGCCAATGTTATAAGCGGTACTGTACGCGGAGACAATTCGTCCACGGGATTCTGGGCCTGCCTCCTCTGCACGGTAATCTGCTTTGCCATCTATCCCATATCAAAGCACTTTAAGAACTTTGATTTGTTCATATGCCTTATGGCCTTAGGCCTGAATATGCTCGTATTCCCGCTTCTGTACTTCACGGTCGGCGGAATAGACAGCAGTATGAGCATATTCTTCGTAATCGGTATCGTCTTCTCCGCCCTCCTGCTGGACAACCGTAAAACCGCTTTTGCGGTAGTTGTTACATCGTTCATATGGTATGCGGTGATTATGTTCATCGATTATAAGTACTTTATTTCCGAGAGATTTTCGGTTCTCGACAGAAGGATGGAGTTTGTCGATACATTTCTCGACTTTTTCATAGTTTCCTCCTGTATTGCGGTACTTGTCAAAATACTGGCAGTGAACTTTGAGCGCCAGCAGGTCAAGACGGATAAACTGCTTGTTCAGATGGAGGACCTCTCCGTAAAAGACCCTCTTACAGGCGCATACAACAGACGTTTTCTTATACGCTATCTCGACTCGAGCATGAAATCCGCCTCTGACGACAGCAAGAACATCGCCATTGTAATGTTCGATATAGACAAGTTCAAACGCATAAACGACGACTACGGCCATCTGGTCGGAGACGAGGTTATAAAGGCCCTCTCGAACGTGCTTATGTCGTCCTGCAGGGACTACGACATAGTCTCCCGTTACGGCGGCGAGGAATTCCTGCTTGTGCTTCCCGGCGCGACAGAGGAGATTGCGTATAACCGCGCAAACCAGATACGCGAGAAATTCGGATCCATGAAAATCTCCTCCGAGATTGACCGTCCCGTAACCATCAGCGGCGGTGTCGCGGAACTCACATCTTCCATGAAGACACCGGATGACTTCATCAAGATTGCCGATGACAACCTCTACAAGGCGAAGGAAACGGGCCGAAACAGAATAATAAGCCAGAATTTCAATTCAGCTGAATAAAGATAAAAAAAGAGCGGTGCCGCAAAAGCGACACCGCTTGTTTTATTCTGTCTTTTCCTCAGGAGCCGGAATCGGTTCTTCGGGAACCGGTTCGGGTTCAGCTTCCGGCTCGGGCTCAGGTTCAGGAACAGGCTCAGGTTCAGGAGCAGGCTCAGGCTCAGGAGCAGGCTCGGGTTCGGGAGCAGGCTCGGATTCGGGAGCAGGCTCGGGTTCGGGAGCAGGCTCGGGCTCAGGAGCAGGCTCGGGTTCGGGAGCAGGCTCCGGCTCATCCACAGCGAGATCTTCCTCTGTAAGGCCTCTGTTGGACTCAGGGTCCTCAGCTATATTGGTCTTTAAGGTCTCGTCATTCTCAGTGGGTATCTCGCTCTTGAAGGTCCTCTTGAAGCGTTCAAAGCGGCGCTTCTTTGTACGGGCCTTATTGAGATAACGAAGTGTCAGCAGGACAGAAGCGACAACGAATATGACACCGGCAACCACAAGAAGAACAATAAGCCATGTGGGAAGAGTGGTCTTCTCGTTGCCTGTGGCGATCACAAGTCCGTCCAGGCTCTCCTGGATATGGTAACGGGCAGTGTCTATCTCATCGAGGGCGATACATCCCTTGGAGGTCACTGCAATTGCTTCCTCAAGGGAAGCGTCAAGCGTTTTGACGGAGGCCTCGGTATAGATAGCCCTCTCTATACCCTGTGCCCTTGTAATGAGCGATGTGAGCTCCGTACGATACGTCTCTATTTCATTTAAATAGTTTGCGAGTTCACGGGGATAATCGGTCTCAATGACGGAGAATCCGCGTTCAATGAGGTCTGACCAGGCTGCCTGACGGTCCTCACGGCCGCCGCAGAGGTCCTCCTTTGTTGTGCTGACGAATGCGCGGCCCACACCGGCGAATTTATCGAGTACGGGGTACTTGAAAACCGATGAGCCGGGCTTTCTGCCGCCGAGTTCAACCATAAAAGCGCCCGCGTTTAAGGCATCCGTGACATAGGTCTTGGCGGAGCCGTCATCCTTGTCCGAATTGAAGCTCGCGGCTACACGGCACGCCGAATTGCCGTACTTCGCGGTGAAGGCGGAGATCTCATCGACATTCTTCGCACCGCGAAGGATAAGCATGTCGGCGCACTCCTTCTCGGCCGCGAGTTTGTTTATCTCCTCGGCATACTTCCAGCCGTTGTTTATCATTATCATGGCCTTGCCGTCGGCTGCGGCTATGGCGTCAAGGAGAGAGGCGACCTTATACTCGGTCGGTTCGGCAGTAGTGCCGCCGTAACCGGCTTTAAGGAAATACGTGTTCTGCAGGTCCTCAAGGGTGCAGTCGCTCGCCTTGCCCGCGACTGCCACGCCCTCCTTGCCGCAGCAGACCTTTGAGAGGTCATTTGACAGGAGCAGGGCAAACTGACCGTCCTTGGTCTTCTGGACGCTGACGGTGACTATGTCTATTCCGAGGTCAATACAGTTTACTATGCCCTCAACGGAGTTTGCGGGGAACTGTCTGACATTGCCGTACTTCGCAACGCTTATTACCCTTCCGTTCGGGTTCTGGAAACTGATTACCTTCTCATTTGAGGCCTTATCCTTGTCATCTGCTGCAAATGCCGGTACGGCAAAGGAGCCTATAAAAAGAAAACATAATAGTATACAAAGGATTTTCTTTAATGATTTCATAAAGAACCCTCCTTAATTCAAAGGGGTCTGCACGCAACGTACAGACCCCGATTGATTGTTTATTCTATAATCCGCTCAAGATTATGATTTAAATTAGCCGCCACCAAGAAGCTTTCTGATAACGCCCATGATACCCTCTTCAGCAAAGGCATTCATGTCTTCGCCGAGACGTCCGAGAGCTGCGCCCATACCGTTAAGAGCTGCGCCGCCGCCCTCGACGAGAGCCTGAACATCTTCAGCCTTGATGTTGCCGGAGATACCCTGGCCGATCTCACCGATCGCACCGTCAATGGAGTTTACAAGGTTCTCAATGTTACCGTTGTCAAGGTTCTGCTGAACCGTGTCACCGATTACACCCATTGTCTGGCCGAATGAATCAAGAGCTTTGCCTGTACCGTCAAGCATGCTCATAAGGCCGCTCATAAGACCGCTGAGATCCATGTTGTTCATGGTTTCAGCCATTGAGGACATTGCGTTACCGGCACCGCCGAGCATATCCATCATGCCGTGCATGAAGGCCTTGATGCTCTCTGCAGCGTCAGGTCCGAAGAGGTCTGTGATAAGACCGTCGATACCCTCGAGTGAAAGTGTTGAAAGCATGTTGCCGATGGCGTCCATCATAGGAGCAAGAGCTGCTTTGAGGTCGTCCATCATTGTCATGAGTCCGCCGAGCATCTTGCTCAGGTAACCCATAAGTCCCGCAAGGTCGATTCTGTTGAGACCTTCGAGCATGATGATTACCTGCTCGAGGAGTCTGGTGAGCTGTTCAACCATTACAGGTACGTAAGACAGTGACTCTACGAGGCCGTCCCAGATGACACCGAAGTCGCCCATCATTCCCTTAAGGAAAGGCATTACTGTGTCAAGAATCGGATCGGCATAACGCCAAAGAATGAAGAGAAGTGCGCCGCTGATGACCATCATCATCATAGCTACAAACAAGCAGATGATCGCGATGATAAGTCTGATGTTCGAACGGGATCTTAACTTCTCCTGATAGTCAAGAGACTTGGTAAGTCTCTGTGCTTCGAGTGTGTTTGAAACACGCATCAAAGCTTCACCAATCATCTGTTCCTCAGAGGAAATGGTGCGTCTCCTATCGTCCATTTCAAAGTCCTCACTTTCGCTAATTAAGTCATTTCGTTTGAGCAGATTTTTATCCACTATAAACGCATTATATATTAATAGGCGTAAAAAATCAACAATAATTTTACAAAATTTGTGAAAATGTCCGACTACCTCTTGTGGTTAAAACCGCCCCGGGCACTATATAAGCGATTTATACCCCTGTTTTTTTAACAGTTTTGCACAAACTTTGCATATTGTCACAAATACTTTTTGTAAAAAATGTTTAGTTTTTTTGCACAAAAGTATTGAATGATTTTGCCTTTTTTGGTACTATTTAATTTGTATCATTATGTTCTTAAAAGAGGTAGTCAAATGACAAAAGAGAGACCGAATCTGGAGTATCCCGTATATCTCTTCCATCAGGGAAACAACGCGAACGCGTATGAGATGATGGGCTCGCACAGGGTCGATGAGAACACGGTTGTGTTCCGCACCTGGGCGCCCCACGCTCAGGCAGTGAGCGTTGTCGGCGAGTTCAACAACTGGGACGAACGCGCAAATCCCATGTACAAAATAAGTAACGGAATCTGGGAGACGGAAATTACAGATTCAATCAAAGAATTTACGCTGTATAAATATGCAGTGCAAGCCGCCAACGGCCGCATGATTTACAAGAGCGACCCGTACGGCTATCACATGGAGACAAGACCCGGCACTGCCACCAAGTTCTACGAACTCGACAAGTACAAGTGGCACGACTCGGCATGGCTCAAAAAGCGCGCATCTACGCGCATCTACGACCTTCCGGTAAACATCTACGAGGTCCATGCCGGCTCCTGGCGCCGCTTTGACGACGGCAATACATTCTCATACAGGAAACTTGCCGAAGAGCTCGTACCTTATGTCAAGGAGATGGGTTACACCCACATCGAGTTCATGCCTCTCTCGGAATATCCGTTTGACGGCTCCTGGGGTTATCAGGTCTGCGGCTACTTCGCAGCTACATCGCGCTACGGCACGCCCGAAGACCTCATGTACCTCATCGATACCTGTCATAGAAACAATATCGGTGTAATCCTGGACTGGGTACCCGCCCACTTCCCGAAGGACGAATGCGGTCTCTACGAGTTTGACGGCGAGCCCTGCTACGAATACGCGGACCCGCGCAAGGGCGAGCACAAGTCATGGGGCACACGCGTCTTTGACTTCGGAAGGACGGAAGTCCAGAGTTTCCTTGTCTCAAACGCCATGTTCTGGATTGACAAGTACCACATTGACGGACTTCGCGTCGACGCCGTCGCCTCAATGCTCTACTTAAACTATGACCGCCGCGACGGCGAATGGATGCCGAACGTAAACGGCGGCGTTGAAAACCTCGAGGCCGTGGCTTTCCTCAAAAAACTCAACGAGAACATCTTCCGTGATCACGGAGATGTAATGATGATAGCCGAGGAAAGCACCGCCTGGCCGAATGTCACGAAGCCGACAGACCTCGACGACAAGTCGCTCGGCTTCAATTTCAAGTGGAATATGGGCTGGATGAACGATGTCATCCGCTATTTCAACCTTGACGGCCTCGCGAGAAAGTACAACCACGACTGTCTGACTTTCTCATTCTTCTACGCCTTCTCGGAGAACTTCATTCTCCCCATCTCACACGATGAGGTGGTACACGGCAAAGGCTCTCTCATAAACAAGCACCCGGGCAACCCCGAGAATCCGGAGGAATACTTCAACAAATTCGCCGGACTCCGCTCAATGCTGGCCTATATGTACGCCCATCCCGGCAAGAAACTCATCTTCATGGGCTCGGAATTCGGCCAGTTTAAAGAGTGGGACTACGGGGATGAGCTCGACTGGGGTCTTCTCGACTACGACATGCACAAGAAGACGCTCGAGTTCACAAAAGCCCTCAACAACTTCTATAAAAAGCACTCGGAACTCTGGGAAATCGACTACGGCTGGGAAGGCTTCGAGTGGATTATCCCTGACGATAACTGCAACTCGGTTCTCGCATTCAAGCGAATGAACGAAAAGGGCGAGGAGCTGATTGCAATCTTAAACTTCACGGTTGTAAACCGCGAAGGCTACCTCTGCGGCGCCGAAAAGGGAACCTACGAAGTCATCTTCAACACGGATGACCCGAAGTACGGCGGCACAGGCTGGGGCAGCAAGGGCAAGGTGAAGACGGTTGATGAACCCATGCACAACAAACCCTGCAGCCTCAAGGTAAATATCGCCGGCAACTCGGCAATATTCCTCAGAAAAGTACAGACAAAGGAGAAGACAAATGGCAAGAAAAAATGAATGCATAGCAATGCTGCTTGCCGGAGGACAGGGCAGCCGCCTCGGAATCCTCACCAAGAAAATTGCGAAACCGGCAGTACCCTTTGGCGGTAAGTATCGCATTATCGACTTCCCGCTTTCAAACTGTGTCAATTCCGGCATCCACACCGTAGGTGTCCTGACACAGTATCAGCCCCTTGAACTCAACGACTATATAGGAAACGGCGAGCCGTGGGACCTCGATCGCACGGACGGCGGTGTTCATATCCTCTCTCCTTATCAGCAGATAGAAGGCACAGAGTGGTACAAAGGTACCGCAAATGCCATTTACCAGAACATAAACTTCATCGACAAGTACAATCCCGAATATGTTGCCATCCTCTCCGGTGACCACATTTACAAGATGGACTATGCCGAGATGCTTGCTTTCCACAAGGAGAAAGATGCAGCCTGCACAATCGCCATGCTCGAGGTTGACTGGGCTGAGGCCTCACGTTTCGGTCTCATGATCGTAAACGATGACGGCACCATCTCCGAATTTGAGGAGAAACCCAAGAATCCGCGCAGCAACAAGGCTTCCATGGGCGTCTACATCTTCACCTGGAAGAAGCTCCGCCAGTATCTCATCGAGGACGAGGCCAATCCGAACTCCTCAAACGACTTCGGCCATGACGTAATCCCGGCCATGCACGGCGCCGGCGAAAAGATGGTCGCATATCCGTTCAAGGGTTACTGGCGCGATGTAGGAACCATCGACAGCCTCTGGATGGCCAACATGGACCTCATCTCACCCGATGCCGAGATCGACCTCGACGACCCCACCTGGAAGATTTACGCGAAGAGCCCCAGCGCTCCGCCGCAGTATATCTCCGACAAGGCCTGCGTACGCAATTCCCTCGTAGCCGAGGGCTGCGAGATTGACGGCGACGTCGATTTCTCAGTGCTCTTCGCGAACGTAAAGGTCGAAGAGGGCGCAAAGATACGCGACTCAATCATCATGCCGGGTTCGGTTATAAAGAAGAACGCGGTCGTTGAATACTCTATCATAGCGGAAAATACAGTCATAGACGAAGGCGCGAAAGTCGGCGCCTGCGAAAAAGACTGCGCCCCCGGCGAATGGGGCATCACCGTAATCGGTGAAAACGTAAAGGTCGGCAAGGACGAAACCGTCCCGGTCAAGGCCATGATAGGCGAAAAGGAGGGAGCATAAGATGAGAGCTAAAGACGTACTCGGTATTATCCATGCGCAGAACTACGATTCTCTCACAGCCGGCGAGCTTACAACAGTCAGAACGGCAGCTTCCGTTCCTTACGGCGGCCGTTACAGAATGATTGACTTCCCGCTTTCCGACATGGTAAACGCGGGTATCACCCAGGTCGGCATCATCACAGACACAAACTACCAGTCACTCGTTGACCATGTGGGTTCAGGCAGACCCTGGGACCTCGACAGAAAGCGCGAGGGCATGTTCATTCTTCCGCCTTGCAACACAAGCAGCGCGATAATGAGCCACAACACCAGGCTGTCTTCCATCTACAGCATTTCGGACTTCCTTCGCAAGTCCCGCCAGGACTATGTCCTCATGACGGACACGAATGTCCTCTACAACATCGATTATCAGGACCTTTTCAAATTCCACGATGAGAAGAATGCCGACATAACAATAGTTTATAAGCACGGCAAGGCCCCCGCAGCATCAGGTCTCATGATGTTCGCAGTCGGCGACGACAAACGCATCAACGAGATTTCCGTCTCATCTGGCATGGATGCCGGCATAGAGACGAATTTCTCATTCGGCATCATGCTCATGAGGAAATCCCTCCTTGAGTATCTTGTACGCGCTGCCGTTGCTCACAACGCTACATCGTTCGAACGCGACGTCATTCAGGCCAATCTTCAGGCCCTGAAAATCTACGGCTATCCTATAACCGGTTTTTCCGCATATATGGATTCCGTAAAATCCTTCTACAAGGCCAATATGGACCTGCTTAATCCGGAGAACAGAAGACTTCTCTTCGACCCGGCAAAGCCCGTAGATACGAAGATCTGTGACAATGTTCCCGCAATGTACGGCCTCGATGCCGTAGTCTCCAACTCACTCATAGCGGACGGCTGCGTCATAGAGGGTACGGTTGAGAACAGTGTTCTCTTCAGAGACGTAAAAGTCGAGAAGGGCGCGGTTGTCAGAAATTCCATACTCTTCCAGGGCACAATGATAAGCTCAAATTCGACGCTCAACGCGGTTATCACCGACAAGAACGCCGTTATCACACCGAATAAGAATCTCTCAGGTGACGAATCCTACCCGATTTTCATCAGCAAGAATTCCACGGTTTAATCTCGGAGGTACGCAATGAACATTTTATTTGCCTCAAGTGAGGCCACTCCCTTCGCCCAGAGCGGAGGTCTCGGTGAGGTGGCCGGAGCGCTTCCGAAAGCGCTCGTCGAAAAAGGCGAGGACGTAAGAGTCGTCCTTCCGCTCTACGAATGCGTAGGCGAGGATAAGAGGAAGGACATGCAGTTCCTCTTCCATTTCGACGTTCCCGTAGCCTGGCGCTCGCAGTACTGCGGCGTCTTCAAAGCGACGGCCAACAACGTAACATATTACCTGCTCGACAACGAGTATTATTTCAAACGTCCGGGCCTCTACGGTTACTATGATGACGCAGAGAGATTCACATTCCTCTCCCGCGCCGTACTGGAACTCATCGCATGGCTCGACGGCTGGAAGCCGGACATCATCCACTGCAATGACTGGCAGACGGCACTCATCCCCATCTACTACAACTGTTTCTATGCAAACAGGGACGGATATCAGAACATCCGCACCGTCTACACCATCCACAACATTCAGTACCAGGGCGTATACGGCCACGAGCTTTTAAATGAAGTAATCGGCATTTCACCGCCCGACTACTCACTCATCGACTATGACGGATGCGTAAACTTCTCCAAGAGCGCCATCGAGTGCTGCAACAAGGTTACGACCGTCTCACCTTCATATGCCAACGAGATACTCGATCCGTGGTTCTCACACGGTCTCGACAGCATTCTCTGGAAGAATTCCTGGAAACTCGTCGGCATCTTAAACGGCATAGACACAGACAGTTACAATCCCCAGACGGATAAGGCCCTCAAGTACCACTACTCCGCAAAATCAAAGGCCAACAAGGCGAAGTGCAAGGCGGCTCTTGAAGACCGTTTCGGTTTCGACCACAGACCTGAGGTTCCCATCATGGCCCTCATCTCCCGTCTTGTAACACACAAGGGTCTCGACCTCATCACGAACATGATTGATGAACTCCTCAACACGACTGAGGTACGCTTCATCGTGCTCGGCACGGGCGATGCCCAGTATGAGGACTTCTTCAGAGGCCTCGCCGCGCGTCATCCCGACAAGTTCCGCCTGGAACTTGCCTTCGATCCGGCGCTCTCGCGCCAGATTTACGCCGGCGCCGACATGTTCCTCATGCCGTCAAAGAGCGAGCCGTGCGGCCTGTCCCAGATGATAGCCCTCCGCTACGGCACCATCCCGATTGTCCGTGAGACAGGCGGTCTTAAAGACTCCATTACGGACTGCGGCGACGGCGAAGGCAACGGCTTCACCTTCAAGACATACAATGCTCAGGACATGCACTGGGCAATCAACCGCTGTATTGATCTCTTCTACAACGACAAGAAGGCCTGGAACGAGCTCGTCACACGCGCACTCAAGTGCGACAACAGCTGGGCCCGCTCCGCGGATCTTTACATGAACATGTACAAGGAAGCTCTGTCGTAAGCAAAAAAATGACGGGCAGCGAATCCGCTGCCCGTTTTTTCTTATAGTAAACTTGCTATACTTATGTTAAGATAGTCATTGGTCCACGAAGTGACTGTGGAGATACACTGAGGTTCTTTCTCACGGCTCATCTTCTTCTGAACCCATTTTATTGACCTTGTCATATCTCCCATGCTGTGGGAGAGGTATGAGGCCACATCCGGGTTTAAGAGGTTCTCGTCAAGCCAGGACTTCGGAGCCGCACCTTTCTTGATTGCGGCGTAGAGCACGAGATATGTCGTAAGACCGTAGACATGCTTTACATATTCCTTCAGTTCCTCGTCCTTCTGAACCTTATTGCCGAGGGCCATCGCAGCACGGACTATCGTATCCGTCGTCATCTGTTCGTCCTCGGGTATATCGGCAATCTTGACGCTTCTGTCAAGGCTTATTGTGCTCTTTGAATTTCCGAGGAGGAAGTCACAGGACACATTGTAGTAATTGGCGGCGCGGACCACGAAATTAAGGCCGCACTCACGCACTCCGTTCTCATAATGAGAGAGAAGCGCCTGTGAAATGCCCAGGTCCTTTGCTGCCTGCTTCTGACTTATTTTTTTATCTTTCCTCAGCTCTGTCAGTCTGGTGGAAAAGATTAAGGAATTGTCCCTTGAAAGATTACTCGGCATAACGCCACCCCATTTATACAATCAGTAATATATTTTCCCGAATCGGAGTTTTATTATACCCGAAATTATACTCGGAGGCAACTATGAAAACCTACAGAATCCACCTTATCAGGCACGGTCTCACACAGGAGAACTTTGACGGAAAGTACGTCGGACAGCTCGATGTACCCGTCTGTGAACAGGGCCTGGAACAACTCAAACAGATGAAAGCGGAAATGATCTACCCTGAGGTGGACGCCCTTTTCATAAGCCCTTTGCTGCGATGCAGACAGACCGCAAGCATAATCTACCCCGAAAAAACCGCAATAGTAATCGACGGTCTCAAGGAATTCAACTTCGGTGAATGGGAAGGCATGGATGCCGCCGCACTTGAGAAGGAGGCCATCTTCCCCGACTGGCTCGCAGGAGGAGCAGAGGTGGGACCTCCCTTCGGAGAGACAAACGGCGAATTCGGCGCCCGCATTTCCGGAGCGTTTCTCAAAGTGGTTGAGGGTCTTTTCAAGACCGAGACTCATGACGCAGCCATTGTGACGCACGGCGGCGTAATCATGGGCCTCATGAGCATGTTTGCCCTGCCGGAACTGCCCATGCCGGAGTGGCTTGTGCCCAACGGCTGCGGCTATACGCTTGAAATAGTTCCGAGTTACTGGACCAAAATCTACAAGGGCGAAGTAAAAGCTGAAATACCTTTTGAAAAAGAGGAAAACACGAATGATTAAAGGCGCAATTTTCGATATGGACGGCACCGTCCTCGACTCCATGCACCTGTGGATGAACTTCGGACCGCGTTTTCTGGATCACATAGGCGTGCCGAACGATCCGGAAGCCGTACAGGAAGCCACAAAGACCATGCTCTATAAAGAGATGAACGACTACTTCAACACGCATGGCTTCACCGACAACATGTCCCTTGAGGAGTTCACGGAAACTGCGGATTCCATGGCGGAGAACGGATATTTTCACGAGGTGCTTGTCAAACCGGGCGTTACGGACTTCCTGAAAAAGCTTAAGGAGAGGAACATCCCCATAGCGCTTGCGACCGCAACCGACAGGTATATGGTGGAAGCCGCATTAAAGCGCAACGGCATATATGATTTCTTCGATGTAATCTTTACCTGCAACGAGGTCTCCTGTGACAAAAAGGTCACGACCATCTACGATGCCGCAAGGGACTACATCGGCACACCGATATCCGAAACCTATGTCTTTGAGGACACGCTGACACCGGTCCGGACCCTCGCACCCACCGACTACAAGGTCGTGGGCGTCTCTGACAAATGGTCAGCCCACAACGAAGAAAAGATCCGGCAGCTTGCGGACCTCTTCGTTTACAACTTAAATGAAATAGACCTCGATACACTCTGATGTACCGAGGTCTTTTTTTATTTGTTCTTGTACTGCTGCTTCATTCTCTGCTCTTTGTTGAGAATCATTTTTCTCAGTCTGAGCGATTCAGGTGTTACCTCAAGAAGCTCGTCATCTGCTATGAATTCCATGCACTGCTCAAGGCTGAGCACTGTCGGAGGAACGAGGCGGAGCGCGTCATCAGAACCCGAGGCACGGGTGTTGGTGAGATGCTTCGTCTTGCAGACATTGCAGACGATATCCTCGTTCTTGGCGCACTCGCCGACTATCATGCCCTCATAGACTTCCACACCCGGGCCGACAAAGAGTCTGCCGCGCTCCTGGGTATTGAAAAGGCCGTAGGCATTGGTCTCGCCGGATTCGTGAACGACTATAGAACCGCGCTCACGCATCTGGATGTCACCTTTGAACGGCTGATATCCGTCGAATATCTGATTCATGATGCCGTTGCCGTTTGTGTCGGTGAGGAACTCTGAGCGATAGCCTATGAGTCCGCGCGAGGGGACGGAAAACTCAAGATGTGTCGCGCCGCCCTCATTTGCCGACATGTCGCGAAGTTCGGCCTTCCTTGAGCCCAGCTTCTCTATTACGGTGCCGACGTACTCGGCGGGCACCTCAACTACGAGAAGCTCCATCGGCTCAAGCAGCTGGCCGTTCTCGTCGCGCTTGTATATTACCTTGGGACGCGACACCGCAAACTCGTAGCCCTCGCGCCTCATTGTCTCAATGAGGATTGAGAGATGGAGTTCTCCGCGGCCGGAGACTTTGAAAGTATCTGTCGTGTCAGTCTCTTCAACACGCATGGCGACGTTGGTTTCAACCTCTTTGAAGAGTCTGTCACGGATGTTTCTGGAAGTTACGAACTTGCCCTCACGACCCGCAAACGGGCTTGTGTTTACAATGAAGTTCATCGCGATTGTGGGCTCATCTATCTTGATGAAGTCGAGGGGCTCAATATGCTCGGGGTCGCAGCCCGTCTCGCCTATGTTGATGTCTGAAATACCGGAGACACAGATGATTTCGCCTGCCGCGGCCTCTTCAACCTCTGTTCTCTTGAGGCCTTCAAAGGTATAGAGCTTGGAGACCTTTACGTTCTCAACGGGACCGTCTGCCTTGCAGAGGGCAATCTGCTGATTGCGCTTTATTGTGCCGCGCTCAATACGGCCTATACCTATGCGGCCGATGTAATCATCGTAATCGAGGCTCGAGAAGAGCACCTGAAGGGGCTCATCCTTATCGCCCTTC
>JAFSPP010000032.1 GCA_017451425.1 Clostridia bacterium
ATATGAGAGTACGTCCTGTTGACGGAGTAAAAGACAAAGAAGCGCTTTTCTTAAGCAACAGAAAGCAGCGCATCAGCCCCAAAACCGTACAGCACATTGTTTATACGGCGCTCGAAAAATCAGGTCTTGAGGGTTACTCCACACATAAACTTCGTCATACGGCAGCAACACTGATGTATCAATACGGAGATGCTGATGTGCTTGTGCTTAAAGAAATTCTGGGACATGAGAATGTAGGCACCACGCAGATTTACACCCACATTGTAAATGAACAGCTGAAGACCGCGACAGACAATAATCCGCTTAACAGGGCCGGTGTAATAAAAGACGAAGAATAAAAAAAGACCCGACAGGAACCTGTCGGGTTTCATTTTATTTCTTTCCGATTTTTCCGGCCTTGTTCTTGGCCTCGGCAAGTTTTGCCTGGCGGATTTCCTCGGCCTTCTTGTCGGCCGTGATATTCTTGGCTATGGCCTGCTTTGTGAAACGGATTTTGATTCTGTCAGCGCCTGTTTCAATATCGATGCTGTCTTCACGTACGGTGACGACTCTGCCTACGACTCCGCCGATGGTGAGAACCTCATCACCGATTTTTACGGATTCACGCATTGACTGTTCATCCTGCTGCTTTTTCTTGTCCTTGCGCATGATTACTACGAAATAGACAATGACAAAAGCCATGAAGATGATCATTACCATACCGGAACCGTTTGCGGAAGCGGCATCACCTGAAGCAGCTGCTGCAGAATTCATTGCAAGTAAAAAGTTCATTTATAATACTCCTTTTTGTTCTCGGAAATTCCAATTCATTTTACATATATTAAATTCTCGTGTCAAGCAAATCGACGTATTTGTCACGGAACTCGGAGAAACGGTCTTCGTCCAGAGCTCTGCGTATCTCCGACATGAGATTGTTGTAGAAATAAAGATTGTGTATTACACAGAGACGCAGACCCAGTATTTCGTCCGCTTTCAGCAGATGACGTATGTAGGCGCGTGAGTGTGATCTGCAGGTCGGACAGTCACATTGAGTGTCTATGGGATTTTCGTCACGCTCATATTTTGCGTTGTTTATGTTGATTATGCCGTCCCATGTGAAAAGCTGTCCGTGGCGCGCATTGCGGCTGGGCATAACGCAGTCAAAGAGGTCCACGCCGCGTGACACGGCCTCTATGATGTTGCCGGGCGTGCCCACGCCCATGAGGTAACGGATTTTATCTTGCGGAGCGTAAGGCTCGACGGCTGAGATGATACGGTACATCTCCTCTTTCGGCTCGCCTACGGCGAGACCGCCTATTGCGTAGCCGTCGAGGTCGAGCTTCGCTATCTCTTCCATATGCTTTACGCGAAGCTCATCGTATGTGCAGCCCTGGTTTATGCCGAAGAGCATTTGCTGCTTGTTAATGGTGTCGTGAAGAGCGTTCAGACGCTCAAGTTCCTCTTTGCAGCGGATAAGCCAGCGCGTCGTACGCTCACAGGACTCTTTCGCATATTCATAAGGCGCGGGGTTTTCAACACACTCGTCAAATGCCATTGCAATTGTCGAACCGAGGTTTGACTGGATTCTCATTGACTCCTCGGGACCCATGAAGATATGGCGTCCGTCAACGTGTGAATTGAAACTTACCCCCTCCTCTTTTATCTTGCGCAGTTTTGCCAGAGAGAAGACCTGGAAACCGCCTGAATCGGTCAGAATCGGACCGTCCCAGTTCGTAAACTTATGAAGACCGCCGAGGTCGCGTATGAGCTCGTCGCCCGGTCTTACATGGAGATGGTAGGTGTTACAGAGCATGACCTGGGCGCCCACTGCTTTCAGGTCAGATGCGTCGAGGCCGCCTTTTATAGCACCACAGGTCGCCACATTCTGAAATGCAGGCGTCTGAATGGTGCCGTGAGGGGTCGTAAATTCGCCCCTGCGGGCCTTTCCTTCGGTTTTTATGAGTCTGTACATCAAACTTACCCTCGTCTTAAGAAATCATCATTGAATCGCCGAAGGAGAAAAATCTGTACTTCTCCTTTACGGCCTCGTGATATGCGTTCATGGTTTTGTCGTAACCCAAAAATGCTGAGACAAGCATCAAGAGTGTGCTTTCCGGAAGATGGAAATTGGTTATAAGCGCATCAATACACTTAAACTCAAAGCCCGGATAGATGAAGATTTCAGTGCTGTCCTCATCCTCTTTAATCTCACCGTTGTATTTTGCGGCAACTGCTTCGAGTGTCCTGCACGATGTAGTGCCTACGGAAATGATTCTTCCGCCGTTTTCCTTCGTCCGGTTGATTAAGTCGGCAGTCTCTTTCGGAAGATGATAACGTTCGGAATGCATCTTGTGCTTCGTGACATCGTCAACCTTTACCGGTCTGAAAGTTCCCAGTCCGACATGGAGAGTTACATAGCCGATATTCACACCCATATCCCTGATCTTTTCAAGAAGTTCGGGAGTGAAGTGCAGGCCTGCAGTCGGAGCGGCTGCCGAACCCAGTTCCCTGGAATAGACGGTCTGGTATCTCTCCCTGTCCTCGAGTTTTTCTTTTATGTACGGCGGGAGCGGCATCTGTCCGATCTCGTCCAGAATGGCGAAAAAGCTTCCCTCAAACTCGAAACGGACCATCCGGTTGCCGTCATCCTTAACTTCTGTGACTTCGCATTTAAGCGCTCCGTCGCCGAAGGAGAATCTGCTGCCCTCCCTCGCCTTTTTGCCGGGGCCGCAGAGACACTCCCAGGTGTCCTGCGTGTGCTGGGTAAGAAGCAGGAATTCAACTACGGCACCCGTGTCTTCTTTAACGCCGTAAAGGCGGCAGGGCATAACGCGCGTGTCATTGAGGATAAGTGTGTCACCGGGCCTCAAATAATCGGTTATATCGTAGAAATGTCTGTGTTCAAGCTCACCGGTCTTTTTATCGACATGCAGAAGACGGGACTCATCGCGTTTTTCGGCCGGATGCTGTGCGATAAGTTCCTCGGGTAAATCATAGTAAAAATCTGACGTTTTCATTGACATTGAGCCCTCTGCGTTTATAATTAATTTATTGTTTATTATAACAACAAGAGGAGTAGTTTTCAATGAAGAAGTACAACGTGGGAATCGTAGGCGCTACGGGTATGGTAGGCCAGCGTTTCATGACGATTCTGGAGAATCATCCCTGGTTTGATGTGAAGGTCCTCGCGGCCTCATCACGCTCTGCAGGAAAAACTTATAAAGAAGCTGTAGGCGCAAAGTGGGCTATGACAACACCCATCCCCGCCTCCATGGCTGACATGGTTATCATGGATGCCGACAATGATGTTGAAAAAATCGGTGAGCTTGTTGACTTCGTATTCTGCGCAGTCAACCTTGATAAGGATGCCACCAAGGCTATTGAGGACAAATATGCCAAGGCTGAAATCCCTGTTGTCTCAAACAACAGCGCAAACCGTTACACCCCGGACGTTCCGATGGTTGTGCCTGAACTCAATGCCGAACATATAAAAATTATAGAGGCCCAGAAGCGCCGTCTCGGCACAAAGAGAGGCTTTATTGCGGTCAAGTCAAACTGTTCTCTTCAGAGCTATGTTCCCGCCCTCTACCCTCTCGATGAGAAATACGGTGTCAAGGATGTCCTTGTCTGCACATACCAGGCTATCTCAGGCGCAGGTAAGACATTTGAGACTTGGCCGGAGATGCTCGACAACGTCATCCCCTTCATCGGCGGAGAAGAAGAGAAGTCCGAAAAGGAACCTCTTAAAATCTGGGGTAAAGTCGAGGGCGATGTAATCGTCCCCGCAGATCATCCGAACTTCACGGCTCAGTGCCTTCGCGTTCCCGTTTCTGACGGCCATATGGCTGCAGTCTTTGTCCGCTTTGAAAACAAGCCTTCAAAAGAAGAGATTCTTGACTGCTGGAAGAACTTCAAAGGCCGCGCTCAGGAACTCGATCTTCCGTCTGCGCCCAAACAGTTCCTCAACTACTTTGAGGAGGACAACCGTCCGCAGACAAAGCTTGACAGAAATATCGAGGGCGGAATGGCCATATCTATCGGCCGCCTGCGCGAAGATACGCAGTATGATTATAAATTTGTATGTCTTTCACACAACACCCTTCGTGGTGCTGCAGGCGGAGCGGTTGAATATGCCGAGTTCCTCTGCGCTGAAGGTTATATGGACTGATAGTTTAAAACGATACGGGACTGCTTTTGCAGTCCCGTTTTATTTGACGCAGTTTACTGCTGATGCTATACTTAAAGTTAATAAAAAAAGAAACGGAGTCTTATTATGGGTAATATGATTATCGGCCAGTCGGGCGGCCCGACTGCAGTTATCAACTCAAGCCTTGCAGGAGCAATCAAAGCCGCGAAAATCAACGGCGTTGAGCGCATCTACGGCATGCGCTACGGTATTGAAGGTCTCCTTCAGGACAAGGTCTTCGACCTCGGAGTTTATTTCTCCAACCTCTATGACCTCTCCCTTCTGAAGAGAACACCCGCTGCCTTTCTCGGTTCATGCAGATACAAGCTGCCTTCCGCGAAAGACGATGAGGATACCTATAAGAAGATCTTTGCTCTGCTTGAGAAGTATGACATTGATAAGTTCCTCTATGTCGGAGGCAACGACTCAATGGACACTATCCAGCAGCTTTATGACTATGCTGCAGAGCACAGCATAAAGGTCCGTTTCATGGGCATACCCAAGACTATCGATAACGACCTTCCCTATACGGACCACACGCCCGGATACGGTTCCGCCGCGAAGTTCATAGCCACTTCCATGAAGGAAATGATTCAGGATAACGAGAGCTTCGGCGCCGGTGACCCGCGTATAGCGGTTGTCGAGATTATGGGACGTAACGCAGGCTGGCTCACGGGCGCAACCGCCCTTTCAAAGGATGCCGACTGCGGCGGCCCCGACCTCATTTATCTTCCGGAGCTTCCCTTCGATGAGGACGACTTTATCGAACGCGTCGAGAGGATTCTCCTCACCAAGAAATCCATTGTTGTGGCCGTCTCCGAAGGACTTCGTCTCGCCGACGGCACACTCGTATGTAACTACGGTATGGACGCTTCGCACACCGACGCGTTCGGACATCAGCAGCTCTCCGGCGCCGGCCGTATGCTCTCAAATGCCCTGGGCTACCGCCTGGGCTGCAAGAGCCGTGCCATTGAGTTCTCTCTCCTTCAGCGCTGCGCGACGCACATGGCGTCCCGTACTGACGTTGACGAGGCATATAATGTCGGTTATATTGCAGTATCTAAGATCCTTGAAGGTGAAAGCGGCAAGATGGTCACAATAGAGGTTGACTCACGCGAACCCTATGTCGCCCACTATGAGCTCCACGATGTCCACGGCATAGCAAATGTCGAAAAGAAAGTTCCGCTTGACTGGATTACACCGGACGGAACCTATGTCACCGAGCAGTTCGTAAACTATGTCAAACCGCTTGTAATCGGCATGATAGAGCCTCACTTTGCGGCAGGACTTCCGAAGCATCTGAAAATACCCAAATAAGCAAAAATAAAAGACCGCACCGTTTGGTGCGGTCTTGTTTTTTATTTGCCTTTAAGCGTCGCTTTCAGCTGCGGAATCAATGTCTTTATCAGAATGAAAATGATAATTGTCTCGATTACGAACAGCGGTCCGACCTGGACAAACCTGGAAACCACTACTCCCCAGTAAGGATAGCCGTAGAGATAAGAGATCCAGTAAGACTGAAGGAAGAGACTTAGGATTCCCTGACAGATAAGTTCAGCCGCAAGAATAAGTCCTATGTTCTGCTTCTTATACAGCAGAAGACCGTATGTCATGCCTTTCAGGAACGCCGTGAGCGTGAAACCCGGAAAGAACGGGCCGAATGGAAAGAGCATTGCCCCTATGAAGTCGGAGATTGCTCCGACAAGGCCGGCTTTGAACGGACCCAAGAGCATACCCGCAACAGCGAGCGGCAGGAAGGTGAAGCCGATACTTAAGTTCCATGCGTTGATTGAGACAAACCTGTTCAATACGACATAGAGAGCAATAAGCATGCCCATGATGACTATCTGAAGAGTGTTAAAGGAAAACAGATCCTTCAGCGTTTCTTTGGTTTTGTTATTCATTTTTATGCCTCCAGTGGATGCGAAAGATACACCGCAGCAGAATGCTTTCGGTTGGAGGCAACTTCCCATCCTCCACAACTTAACGCGTATCTTTCTACTCTGAATGATTAGATTCTATGCTTTGACCGGACCTATCTCGCCTTTTCTGAAAGCGGTGGTGTACTTGCGGCAGTGTCTGTCGTTCTCAAGTACGACATCGGCAGCCATCATTGTGGCCTTGAGGTCACGGTTTGTGGGATCACCGATGAATGAGTCGAGACCGGCCTGCATTGCAAGTACAAGGAAAGCCTGATTAAGAGCCTTCTTTACAGGCAATGTAAATGATACGTTGGAGAGAGCACCCGTAACGATTGTGTTGGGATACTTCTCTTTTACGCGACGTGTAGCCTCGGCGAATGCTGTGAGTGTGTCCTGACGTGTTGAGGCGTCGAAAATAAGAAGATCGTTGAATACTCTGTCTTCGGAGATGCCGTACTCGGCACATTTCTCAAGGAGAGTAAAGCAGTTTGCAACCTTCTCGTCAGCGGTATAAGGAACACCGTTGTCGGATGATGCGAGAGCTACAATCTTCCACTCCGGATTGTCGCGAAGGAGCGGCAGAAGTATGTCGCATTTATTGCCTTCGAGAGATACGGAATTGATGAGACCGGGGATCTTGATTTTGGGGAAAACCTTTACGAGCATGTTCGGGTCCGGAGAGTCAATGCAGATAGGAACAGTGTTGACTTCCTGAACCGTGTCTATGAGCCAGCAGAGGGTCTCATATTCAACGCTCGGGTCTGTTGATGCGCATACGTCGATGTATGCTGCACCTGCCGCCTCCTGGAGACGGACGAGTTCTTTGATGTACTCTGCGTCACGCGCCTCAATGGCAGCGCGTGTCTTGGGGACTGCACCGTTGATCTTTTCGCCGATAATAATCATTTTGTTAACCTGCCCATTCCTTACAAATCTTTATGGAATCTGACGGAGAGTGAGCCCATGCGTCAGCCTTCATAGCTTCGCATGCCTCTGCAGATACGGGGTTGCCGCCGATGAGGATCTTGACATCGTCACGCATACCTGCAGCTGTGAAAGCATCGATTGTGGCCTTCATTGTGTCGAGTGCGAGAGTAAGAACGCCTGAGAGGCAGATAATCTTGATGCCCTGTTCTTTTGCGGTCTCAACAATCTTCTCCGGCGGTACGTCGATACCGAGATCGACAACCTGGAAACCGGATGCTTCGAAGAAAGCCTTGACGATGTTCTTGCCTATGTCATGAAGGTCGTCCTTAACTGTTGCGAGGATGAGTTTGGCTGATGTGCCTGAATCTGCTTCGCCCGCAAGGAGCGGAGAGAGCTTCTGGACAGCGTCTGTCATAATCTCACCGGCATAGATAAGGTCGGAAACAAAGTACTCGCCCGCTTCGAAACGGTCGCCTACTGTTGCCATGCCCTCAGAGCAGGCATCAACAGCCGCCTGAGCACCTTCGCCTGTCTCTACGACTTCATCGATTATCTCGACTACGATATCCTCTTCGAGGTCGCCCATTGCTTCTTTAAGTTTTACAAAATCTGCCATTGCCGATTCCTCCTTAAATTTTATCTTTGACTTTATTATATGTAAATAAATTTTCAAAATACACGTTCAAAATATAGCAATTTAAAAATATATATGCTACAATTTGTAGCGTGAACTGTTGTTGACAGGATTTCAAGTAATTATGTACTTCGGAGGCTGTTGTTGATGAGCTGTACGGTAAGATTTTTACCTTCGGGTAAAACAGTGTGCATTTTTGATGATGCGACGATAATGGATGCTGAGCGCGAGGCCGCGCTCGGTTTTGAGTACCCCTGCGGAGGTACCGGTACCTGCGGCAAATGCATGGTCGACATAGAGGTTGACGGTGTAAAGAGCAGGGTCAAGGCGTGTTCAACCAAGGTTTCTGACGGAATGATTGTAACCTTATCCGATAACAATAAACGCGATGAAGTCATGACATCCGGTGTCGCGGAGTCCGTCACCCTCTCTCCTGCCCTGGACAGATTTGATGTCGCATCACCGCTGGGCGTAGCCTTCGATATCGGCACAACGACAATAGCGGCCTATCTTCTCAATCTCAGTACGGGAGAAACGATTGATGTTCTCGGTGAACTGAACGAACAGATCAGGTACGGTGCAGATGTTGTCTCACGCTGCATCTTTTCGCTCAAGAACGGAGTTGAGGAGATTTCCTCCTGTGTAAATAAACAGGCTGATTTAATGATCGGCAAACTTCTGGAAAAGCACGGGCTCTCAAAGGATGACGTATGTCTTGTCACTATAGTCGGCAATACCTGCATGCACCATATCTTTGCGGGAATCAATCCCACAACACTTGTTGAGATACCATATATGCCTACGGTTTACGAGGCTTTCGAGAAGCCCGCAAAAGACTTCTTTGGGAATGTCAATGAAAATGCCAAGGTGCTCTTCCTGCCCGTCATAGCGGGCTTCGTAGGCGCCGACACGGTCGGCGCAATGCTCGCCGTGCGTTTCGACGAGAAGGAAAAGAATACCCTCCTTCTCGACATAGGCACGAACGGCGAGATGGTAATGGGCAACAGGGACAGATATGTCGCCTGTTCCACTGCGTCCGGACCTGCGTTTGAAGGAGCAAAGATACTTTTCGGCATGCGCGGTGCCGCAGGCGCCATTGATCACGTGAATTTCAATGACGGAAAACTCGATATCTCCGTAATCGGAGATGAAAAGGCAGTCGGAATCTGCGGCTCCGGTCTTATAGATATCATCACCGTCCTCCTTGACGAAGGCGTCATTATGCCGGGCGGACGTTTTGACAGAAAATATGAGGGTCCGCTGAAAGACAGAGTAAAAGACATTGACGGAGCAAAGTGCTTTGTGCTCACCGACGATGTATATCTGACACAGAAGGATATCCGTGAAGTACAACTTGCCAAAGGCGCAATCGCCGCCGGCATAGAGATTCTGTCGAAGACTCTCGGCATCACCTATGATGACATAGATCAGGTCCTCATAGCGGGCGCATTCGGAAACCACATGCGCAAAGAGAGCATGTGCCGCATTAAACTTCTGCCGCCCGAGTTCATCGACAGAATAGTTCCTGTCGGAAACGCCGCCGGCGAGGGTTCAAAGATGGCTCTTCTCTCGAAGGAAGAGTATGACCGCGCGCAGCGAATGGCCAAAAAGGCTGAGTTCGTGGAACTGGCCTCCCACCCCGATTTTCAGCAGCTATTCATAGCTCAGCTGGATTTTTAAGGAGGTATTATCGTGAATATTACTTCTGCCGTATTGTTCTATCAGCTGGCAAAGAAGTGCGACTTTGTGGAAAAGCGTGCTCCCTCAAACAAGCTGGATATTCAGAAAGTACATTTTTATAACGGAAAGACCGAGCTCGGCGGACTTTATCTTGTCGACTGCAAACGTCTTGACAAAGCGATAGTCGCCAAAAAGCCCTGCACTCTTATTTTCATAAACGCAGAGAATCTCAAGCGCGACTATATACCCAGAAACTGCGATTATGCCATCTTTGAAAATGTCAGGAACTTCTTTGACCTGGCCGAGAAAATCTATGAGTGTCTCGACGATCTTCAGAAGTGGGACTGCAGACTCAAGGACGGTATTGTTCAGCGTATTCCGCTTGATGAGTACGGCTCACTGGCAGCCGACATCATAACGGAACCTCTTTATCTGATGACTCATAATTTCTCGATGCTCAATCTTTCAGGTGAGAAAAACTACGAGTTTATAGAAGAGGATATTTTAAATGAGGTAGCCGAAGAGGCAATTCATAAGTCGAACTTCGGCAGTTCCCTCTCGATTAAAACAGTGCGCAGACTTATGTCCGACCGCGAATACGAAAAGTCGCTTGAATATACCGATACTTTTATTTTCCGCGGCAGCAAGCACACTGAGTATCTCGCAATGAACATTTTCAGTGACAACCGCTACATCGCCCGTATGATGGCTCCCGTCTCATATTACGGCGAGGAGCTCGATGAAGGCTTTGTGCAGCTCTTCCGTCACTACTTCGGTTATTTAAAGCAAATCTATCTTCGCTATACCGATGACCCGCTTATAAAGAACACCTCGGATAAACTGCATATTCTCATAAATGACATGCTGTTTAATCCGGGCGATGTAGACGATATTGAATCGAATCTCATACTTCAGAACTATTCCTGGTCCCGCCATGACCGTTACACAGTCATCGTATTCAATTTTTTCAAGAACTCGAAATGGGATGAGATGACAGAGTATATACGCGGAAAACTTGAGGAGACCTGGTCAAACTCCTGTGCCATAATTCACGGTGACACAATAGTCTGGGTTTTCAATCATTCGATTTCCAAGAATTCAGAGGATACGCACAGGTTTTTCCATGTACTCGCCTATATTCTCAGGGACTTTGTCTGCAAGGCCGGAGTCTCAGATGAATTCCGTGATATAAACAGGGTGTCCTCCTACCTCGTTCAGGCCAATATGGCGCTTCAGACAGGTCAGAAGAACGATCCCAACAAGTGGTACTTCCGCTTCCGTGACTATGCGCTTGATTATATGTATGACTGCGTTATGTCCGACCTCTCATACGATCAGCTCATAAGCGAGAGCGTGCGCAAACTCATAGAATATGACAAAAAAAACAACACAGAGTACCTGAAGACTCTGCATTGTTTTATAGACAATAATTGTAATTCAACACATACCGCTGAAGAACTGTTCATACACAGAACGACGCTGATACGCAGAATTGAACGTATTCAGGAACTGTGTGACATAGACTTTGATGATCCGGACACACATATTTACCTGTCGCTGTCGTTCCTCATCCTTCAGAAGATGAATTTTGATCTGAATGCTCAATGACCGCGGCATATGAGGTAATGAAATTACCTGCTGCGCTTACGGCATTTTCAAATGAGTTACGGATAACCGCAACGGGATCGATAATCTCAAGTTTCATGAGATCGCCGTACTCGCCTGTTGCTGCATTGTAACCGTAGTTCTTGTCCTTGCTTATTAAAACATTATGTAAAACTGCGCCTGAATCTGCTCCGCAGTTTTCGGCAATCTGTCTTATCGGCGCCTCGAGGGAATCAAGTATGACCTCGGCGCCGGTTTTTTCGTCGCCTTCCATGGACTCTGTGAGGGCCTGTACGGCATCTCTGCACAGAAGCAGCGCCTTTCCCCCGCCCGGCACAATGCCTTCGGCAGCGGCGCGCCTGGCGGCGTTTAACGCATCCTCAATCCTGTACTTGCGCTCAAACATCTCAAGTTCGGAAGTTCCGCCCACGGAGATTACCGCCATGGCGGAATTGAGAAGGCCGAGAGACTGCTCAAGTTTGTCTCTTGAATAATCTGTTGTCGTGGTCTTCAGTTCCTCGTTTATTCTGTGTCTGAGTTCATTGACTTTTTCGGAGTTCGGACACGCAGGTCCTTCGAGTGTGGAGATGTTCTTCTCGACGACAATGCGCTTTGCCCTGCCGCAGACCTCAAGTCCGCATTCGGAAATATCCATATAGGCGGAATCGACTACCGTAGCGCCCGTAATGGCGGCAAGGCAGTTGATGTTTCTGTCGCGAGTGTCGCTGTAGCCGGGGCCCTTAAGGGCAACGGCTTTTATTACGCCTGCCTCGACATTTCTGGCGAGTCCGGAAATGGCGCTGTCCTTGACATCCTTTGCGATGATTACAAGTGAAGCCTTCTTCTGAAGAGTATCTTCGAGAAGATGCATAATCTTGTTGATGTCGTCTATCTCATCCAGACAGAGGAAGATGTATGGGTTGTCTATCTCACATACATTTCTTGAATAGTCGGTTATGAAATAACGTGAGAGATAACCGGAATCAATACGGCAGCCATGTGATACAGTGAGGACTGTCTCGGACATCTGGGTGTCCTCGAGCAAAACAACGGGATCGAAACCGAGCTCATCGTAGATATTACCGATGAGTTCGCCGATATCCGGGTCATTGTTGCCCGAAATGGTTGCGATATTCCTGATGGTCTTTACATCTCTGACATCCGTCGCGAGTTTCGCGAGGGATTCTTTTACGGTCGCCGCTGCCTTATCCATTCCCTTCTTGAGGAAAATCGGATTTGCGCCGGCGGCAATTGTCTTATAGGCATGCGAAATCATGGAACGGGCCAAAATGACGGACGCTGTGGTTCCGTCTCCGGAGGCCTCGTTCGACTTTTTCGCAGCCTCAATCAAAAGCGCGGCGCCGAGATTCTCGGCACCGTCGGGAAGTTCAATACGGCCGGCTATGGTCGCTCCGTCATTCGTGACAAGCGGAACGTCGTACTCCTGGTCGAAGGCGACGTTACGCCCTTTGGGTCCGAATGTCGGCGCGACTGTGTCGGCTACTTTGTTCATGCCGCAAAGCAGACGCTTTGCGGCATCGGTATCAAAATAAATGTCTTTGCTCATATCAACCGTCCACAAGTACTCTTATAAGAAGATCTCCCATCATTTTTTTCATGGGTCTTGCCCAGAAAGGCATTATCTTATTGAGCAGTTTGTTATAGCCCTCGGGATATGACGCATAAGGCCATGCCGGCTTTGTCTCGGCAGCGGGAGCCTCTTCTGCCGCTGTTTCGGCAGCAACTGTCTTCTCTTCAGTCACCTGTGCTGTTTCAGCAACTTCGGTTTTGATTTCGTCAGCCATTGTCATACCCTCCTTACTTTTTAAGTTCATATGTCGAGACGAATTCGCAGACTGCCTTCAGGTTTTCTGATTTACAGTCGTTTCTGTACCAGAGCATCTTGTCCTCAGAGAGAATGAAGCCGCCCTCGGAACCGAGTTCGTCAATGAGCTTCTTTGTATAGTCCACGCACTCTTCCGGTGTTGCGGTACCGAGAAGCTGTGTGGTGAGTCCGCCGATAATGCAGACATTGGGAAGTTTTTCCCTGATTGCCCAGGGATCATCATTTTCAAGATGGAACGCGAGTGAACCCTTCTTGAAATCCGCAAAATGATCCGCGTACATGTCTATCTTGCCCTCGGTGAATATACGGGGACATTTTCCTTTTGCCTCATATGCCTTAAGCAGGGGCTCAAGATAGCACCAGTAGAGTTCGTCGAACTGTTTCGGGTTCAGTATGTTCTGTGAGAGCATGATGAGTGAAGCATCGAAGCAGTATTTCATGTCCGGTCCGTCTTCACCCGCCATTATCTTTTCGATGATGGGCTTTGTCTCTTTCTCGTTCCATGCGTCGCAGAACTCCTTGAGCTGATCAAAGTTTCTGCGGCAGGCAATGGAAAGCTTCTTGATACCGAGAAGGTTCGATTCAGCCTCCTCAATACCGAAGTTGATTGTGCCCTTCATGGGGTTGTTGGGAGCGCCGTTTGCGAGTCCGTATGCCCCTGTGACCTTATTCATCTTGAAGATGAACATAATATAGTCCCAGTAAGCCTTCCAGACGTTCTTCCATGTGTCGATGGATTTGTCATAGAAGTCGGGTATCTTCTCGGGAAGAGCAACTTCCCATGCGTATTTGTACTTGTTGTCGATGTATTCCATCAGACGGTCAACGGGACAGTAGTCGTGGTCATTGATTCCGACAACTTCCTTGTCGTAATAGTAATAACCGTTCTCTCCCATACCGAACGCCTCGGTGACACCGAACTGGTTCCTGATTCCGATATCGATGAGAACATCTATCGGATATTTCTCAAGGAATTTCTCGACAGTCTCCTTCATGACGTCGAAGTTTGTCATTGCCTGATCGATTGTGTAACCCGCATCAAAGATTTTCCAGGTAACAATATTACCGTAGTGCGGAATCCTGTCCGGGGTTTTCCATTGTTCCGCGTCTCGGAAAAGCTGAGTCCTGTAGGCTTTGAGTTCCTTCGGCTTCATATTCTTTTCAACTTCACGCATCGTTTATTCTCCTTTTATGAACGAATTCATAAAACAATTGTATCATTTTTCTTTGTTAA
Source organism: Clostridia bacterium (assembly GCA_017451425.1). Classification (GTDB taxonomy): domain Bacteria; phylum Bacillota; class Clostridia; order Oscillospirales; family Acutalibacteraceae; genus UBA1227. The sequence goes on from JAFSPP010000032.1 coordinate 14,014, forward strand.
TGACAATAACATTCTTTTTGATGCTGAGCTGACTGTAATTCTTCTTGAACTGAACATTGACACGGTACTTGATGCTGCAGTCCCGGCAGATGAAAAATGCGTGGAAAGAACTGTTGGAGAATTTCCAGTCACTTGTCTGATCCGCCATCTCCCCGCACTCAAGACATTTGCAGCAGAACTGCGTCTTGTCAATGAGTTTGTCGTTGATGTCAGAAACAATAAACGGCTTGAAGAGGAGTTTGGTGTAAAACTCGTCGTCACATGTGACAATGGCGCGCCTGAAGCTTTCCTTCTCATATACGCTTTTGAAACATACGGATGAGAGCTCACTGTCGTCAAGTGCCCTGTGAAGCGAGAATTCATCGGGATTGACATTGACAAGGGTGGCAGCATTGGCAAGACTTATCTGCTGTCCTTTGGGAAGTTCCTTTCTGGCCATGAAATAGGCCTGAAGATCGACATAGTATTTTACGAAAGGAATCTGCGGCTTGTCGCCGAAGAAGTATTTGCAGTTGTCAATAAGGACACGTATGTCCATATCTCCCCAGGAGAGGATTACGGTATTTTCCACGTCCCCTACCCAGTTTGTGAAGTCGTTGCAGACCGCCTCAAAGTACTCCGCATGCGCAACATCCTCGTTGCTTATGTTAGTCAGGTTCTTTACACGGGAGCGCAGTTTCTTCTCAATCTGAGGTTTTACAAAACTTGAGAAGTCCTCGATGATTTCAAAACGGCTGTCGAGTTTGACAGCGCCGAATTCGATGATCTCATTTACAAAATGTGAGAGCCTGTTTGAATAAGCGGTGTTCCATTCGAGGTCAAGGATTATGTACTGCATCAGTCATTCACCTCTCCCTCTGCTTCGGCCTGCGCTTTTTCATAGTCATCAAAGCCTTCACCGCCGAGGTCGCGCTCTCCGGTCTGGATTACGACTATGCTGTCATCTGAACCGGAAGAGAACTGTGAGGTCAGTTTGGTGAGCTTATCGTTCACGTTCAGGAAAAAGTCACGGAACGGGAAAGTATCTGAATAATGATCATCAATCTGTCTGTTGAAATCTCCCGAAAAATAGGAGGAAACCGAGAATTTCGGGAACGGTGTAAGTGTCCTGTTCTCCCTCTCGGATATCTTCTTGTCGGGAAGAACTATCGAAAGAAGAAACATGATGGTTATTATCAGCAGAAATGACATGAGGAGCATGACGCCCATATTGTTGTTACGGAAGAGCGGTCTTTTCTTCGGCTTCGGTTTATCCATGGTTTGTCTCTCCTTTCTTTAGAATCTGAAGTACAGGAACGGGTTGTAGGTTGAACCCACAAGGGCCGCCGTGTTGATGAACAGGAGGAATACTCCGGTCAGGATGAGTGCTGCATCGCATACATAACTCATGGTGCTGCTCTTTGCAGAGAGCTTTGTGAAGTATTTCCTGATGATTTTTGAAACAGGTGTCGCAGCGATAATTGCCACTGCGAAGAAGAGAATATGATTTATGAAGACGGATTTGTCTGTTATGTTCGCAAACGGGTTTCCGTTTATGCCGAACATAATCCAGAAGAAGGATTTCAGCCTCTCCATATCGTCGAAGTAGAAGAATCCCCATCCGATAATTACGAGGAACATGGTGTAGATGTGCTGCAGCACTTTCGGGCAGCGTTCCAGGACGTTACCGAGGAACAGCCTCTCCAGAACGATAATCAGATAGTAGTAGAGACCCCACAGGATGAAGTTCCATGCGGCGCCGTGCCACAGACCGGTAAGGGCCCATACAATGAGCAGGTTTATGACGTGGTGCTTCCTGTTGCCGCCGAGCGGTATATAGAGGTACTCGCGGAAGAAAGTCGTCAGTGAGATATGCCAGCGTTTCCAGAACTCTGTGATTGACTTTGAGATGTAAGGATAGTTGAAGTTCTCGGGATAGTCGAATCCGAATATCTTGCCGAGGCCTATTGCCATATCCGAGTAAGCGGAGAAGTCATAGTAAATCTGCAATGTATAGGCCAGGATTCCCATCCACGCGCCTACAACCGAGAGCTCTTTGAGGTTGCCGTCAAGGAACTGCTTCGCTATCTCTCCGGCGACATTGGCAAATATCGCCTTCTTTGAAAGACCTACGAGGAAACGGAAGGCACCGTCGCCTACCTTGCGGCCGCTCGAGGTACGTGCCGTCAGCTGTTTCTCCACGTCTACGTACTTGACAATGGGTCCTGCAATAAGCTGCGGGAACATTGAGACATATAGCAGCAGTCTCGGGTAGGAATGCTGTACTTCGGCTTTGCCGCGGTATACATCGACAATGTATGTTATCGTCTGGAATGTGTAGAACGAGATACCTATCGGCAATGTAAAGCCGAGCAGGCTTATATTCGTGTTGAATGTCTGATTGAAGTTGAATGCAAAGAAGTCGAAATACTTGAAGATAAAGAGGAAACCGAGTGAGACGGAAACAGATACCGCGAGCGCGGCTTTTGCTATTTCCGGTCTCTCCTCCTTGTACTCGTCGACCATGATTGCGCCGTAGTACTCAACAGCGGTGCTGATGAGCATGAGGATAATCCATTTCGGCTCGCCCCAGGCATAAAAAAACAGCGACATAACAAGCAGTACGGCATTTTTCTGCCGTATGCTCTTCGCCGCAAAGAAATAGAGTATGAATGTAAATGTGAGGAAAATATATATGAATACGAGGCTGGAAAATACCAAGTTTTTCTCTCCTAAACCGTTATTTTATCTCTGATGTTTGCCAGGGTCTTCTCTCCTATTCCCGTTACGTTTATGAGATCGTCCACAGATGAAAAAGGTCCGTTCTGTTCCCTGTAAGCCACAATGGCCTCGGCTTTGGCGGGACCTATACCTTTGAGTGTCTCAAGTTCCTCGGCCGTCGCAGTGTTGATGTTAATCAGCGATTCAGTGACGGCGGGCGCCGTTGTGTCAGGCACGACAGCGGATTCCGTAACAGTTACAAGAGCCGTCGTGCCGTCATTTTCCTGTACCGCGACGGCTGAGGGCTCTGTCATGAAAACGTTGTATAAAATTACCCCAGAAAGCAAGAATAATGCTATTCCCAATAACACGTTGTCCGGACTCTTCATTGAGCCTGACCTCCCGTGTCATATTACAGAACTATTTTATACTTTTTATAGTTTATACGCAATAGTAGTTTGTCTCCCAATCGGGAATATAAGGGTGATGACGGAGGAAAATTCTGTAGTCCGGATTGAGCTGCTTTATCAGCAGCGGAAGAGTTACCAGATCCGGGATTTTATGATACGCGGAGACGGCAAGTTTAGGCCGGAATTCGCGCAGTGTGCGCGACAGGCCGGAAAGAGTCTCCGCCTCCGCCCCTTCAACATCCATTTTTATGAAAGTGGCGCCGTCCCCGTCGAGAATGTCATCGACGGCAGCGGTGTGAACAATCTCACCGGAATCACTGAACTCTTTCCCGTCGATGCCGAGAAGGCTGGAGTTACGGCCGCCGCCACCCGAGAAGTTCAGAACACGCGAGTCGCACCATGAGGCCTTGTTGATAAACTCGGCATTGTCGAGAGTACCCATATTCTCAAGGAGTTTCTGAAAGTTCTTTGCGTCAGGCTCCAGTGCATATATTTTTTTGTACTTTCCGCGGGTGCGAATCAGGAAGTCTTCCACCGTATCCCCGCGGTATGCACCGAGGTCCACATAGATTTCACTGTCATGAAGTCTGATTATGTTTTTAAAGACCTCTTCCCTCTCGGTCTGGCATTCAAACAGGTATTCCGGTTTTCCGGAGAGCCTGTATTCCAGTGAGTTTATGAAAACCCTTCGTGAAGTATCGTCTTCAAGCAGGCTGTAAGCCTCGTCAATCTCTTTTTCATATTTCCGGAGAAAATCAGCAGAAAAGAAATCCGAACCGAATACGGAGACACTGGGAGCCAGCAATTCATACTCGGCAGATATATTCTTTATCCGTGTGAGAAGATCGCGCCTGAATACAGCAAAAGCCAGAATAATAATGCAGTCGTCATATCTGTTTTTAATATCAGCGTAGCGCAGCAGCTTATGGCCGTGAAACTCACAGCCTTCCCTGTACATCTCGTCGCTGACAAAGATGTCAGCAAGGCGGATTCCGTATTGCTCAAAGCCGCTGATTATTTTATCGGCACCGTTTCCGGTGCCGTACATTACGACAGGCTTTTCGCTGTTTTTCAGATGAGACCAAAGGTCCTCATTTTCACGGAGTACAAAGTTCAAAACAATACCTCGAAAAGAAAAAGGCAACCGTAAAACAGTTGCCTTTTGGTTTTATTCTGCAGTCTCCTCAGCGGGAGCTTCTTCCTCAGCTGCAGGCTCTTCAGCGGGAGCTTCTTCCTCAGCTGCAGGCTCTTCAGCGGGAGCCTCTTCCTCAGCTGCAGGCTCTTCAGCGGGAGCCTCTTCCTCAGCTGCAGGCTCTTCAGCCGGAGTTTCTTCAACTGCGGGAGCCTCTTCAGCTGCAGGTGCTTCCTCCTCTGTCTCCTCCTCAGGAGGTAAGAGAGCTCGGATGGAAAGGCTTACACGCTTCTTGTCGTAGTCAATCTCAGTAATCTTGGCAGTTACTTCGTCGCCTACCTTAAGGACATCCTGCGGTTTCTCGATGCGCTTGTTGGCAATCTGAGAGATGTGGATGAGACCGTCAATGCCGTCAATGATATTTGCGAAAGCACCAAAGGCAGTCATGCCTACTACTTTGGCGTTAACTACATCGCCTACGGCATAGGTGTTCTTGAGAATTACCCAAGGGTTGTCCTCGTCCTTCTTGTAGCCGAGGGAGATCTTGTTGTTTTCAAGAGCCTTGATGAATACTTCAACAGTGTCGCCTACGTTGAGAACATCGGAAGGATGTCTGATTCTCTTCCATGAGAGCTCGGAGATGTGGATCATGCCGTCAACTCCGCCGATATCAACGAATGCGCCGTAGTTTGTAAGTGATTTTACAACGCCGGTGTAAACCTGGCCGACCTCTGCCTGAGCCCAGAAAGCTTCCATAGCTTCCTTGCGGGCGGATGAGGTGTGGGCCTTGATAGAACCGACTGCGCGTCTGCGCTGCTTGTTAACTTCAATAATCTTGAAGCTGACTTTAGTATTTTTAAGGTCGTCC
>JAFSPP010000033.1 GCA_017451425.1 Clostridia bacterium
CTCGATCGACTATGAGGCTTTCGGAAGAATCATCGACTGGCAGATTGAACAGGGCGTAAATGCCATCGTTTCAGTCGGCACGACAGGCGAGGGTTCAACACTTGATGACGCAGAACACAAGGCTGCAATGAAGTTCACCGTTGACCGCGTTGCGGGACGCGTTCCGGTTATAGCGGGAACGGGTTCAAACGATACGGCCTATGCCATTTCGCTGACAGAATATGCCTGCGAGATAGGCGCGGACGCAATGCTTCTTGTAACACCTTATTACAATAAGGCGACACAGGAGGGCCTTTACCAGTCCTTCAAGCTTATCGCCGATAAATCCACCAAGCCGTGCATACTTTACAACGTACCTTCAAGGACGGGCTGTAATCTTCTGCCGGCAACGGTTGCAAGACTTGCCGATCATCCCAACATCGTAGCGGTCAAGGAGGCCTGCGGCAGCATTTCCCAGGTCGCTGAACTTGCTCACGCTGTGGGAGACAAGATAGACATCTATTCAGGCAACGACGACCAGATAGTCCCGATTCTCTCACTCGGCGGTAAGGGCGTTATCTCCGTCCTTTCAAACATCATGCCGGCTGAGACGGTTGAGATGTGCAATGCTTTCTTCAGGGGAGATGTAGCAAAGTCCAGAAAGCTTCAGCTCGACCTTCTTCCTCTTATTGACGCTCTCTTCTGCGAGGTCAATCCGATACCCGTCAAGGCCGCCTGCGCGGCAATGGGCTTCGGCGGAAACTATCTCCGTCTGCCGCTTACACCGATGGCAAAGGAGAATGAGGAGAAACTCCTCGCTCTCATGAAGGAACAGAACCTTATCTGAGGTGATAATATGAAGATTTTACTTTCGGGCCTTTGCGGCCATATGGGCGCGGAGGTCGTCGCCCTCGCGAAAACCGGATACCGCGACGCGGAAGTGGTCGCGGGTGTTGATCCGTTTTCGACGGGCGCCGACGTGCCTTGCGCCGCGACTTTTTCCGATGCGGAAAAGGACGTTGACGTAATCGTCGACTTTTCGCATCACTCAATGACCGCAGCGCTCTGCGAATTCGCGGTTTTGAACAAGCTTCCTCTCGTTGTGGCCACAACGGGCCAGACTGATGAGGAGAAGGGCATGATTGCAAATGCCGCAAGGTCAGTTCCCGTATTCTATGCTGCCAATTATTCCGTCGGCGTTGCGCTTTTATGCGAACTTGCCCGCAAGACGGCTGAGATTATGCCTGAGGCGGAAATAGAAATAGTTGAGACCCATCATGACAGAAAACTCGATGCGCCTTCGGGCACGGCCCTCGCCATTGCCGAGGCGATAAAGACCGAAAGGCCTGACGCCGAGGTGAAGTGCGGCAGAAGCGGCAACGGCAAGCGCGGCGAGAAGGAGATAGGCATTCAGTCCATTCGCATAGGGAATGTCGTCGGTATCCATGAGGTGCTCGTCGGCACTCAGAACCAGACGATTACTTTAAAGCACGAGGCACACAGCAGGGCGCTCTTCGCTGAAGGCGCAATCTGTGCCGCCGAGTTCCTTCTTACGAAGGGTCCCGGACTTTATACAATGAACGATATGATTAAGTTTTAGGTGATTCCCATGAAAACAGCAATTTACGGTTACGGCAACTTAGGCCGTGGCATTGAAAGTGCAGTACAGCAGAATGATGATATTGAACTTGTAGGCGTATTCACACGCCGTGATCCCGCCACTGTCAAGACAGTTACGGGCGTACCTGTATATATGGCGGAGAATATTCTCGCATTCAAGGATCAGATAGATGTGCTTGTCATCTGCGGCGGCTCCGCTACGGACCTTCCCGAGATGACACCTGTTCTCGCGAGAAACTTCAATGTCGTTGACAGTTTTGACACACACGCGAAAATACCCGAGCATTTCGCCGCGGTGGATGCCGCCGCGAAGGAGAGCGGCCATCTGGCCCTCATCTCAGCAGGCTGGGATCCGGGTATGTTCTCGCTCAACAGACTCTATGCGAGTTCCATTTTGCCTGAGGGCGCCGATTACACGTTCTGGGGCCGCGGCGTAAGCCAGGGACACTCAGACGCCATAAGGCGCATAGAGGGCGTCCTGGACGCACGTCAGTACACCGTACCGGTGCAGTCCGCCCTCGATGCGGTCCGCGCGGGCAAAAACCCGGAACTGACGACCAGGGAGAAGCACCTTCGCGAATGCTATGTTGTAGCAGAAGAGGGAGCAGACCTTGCCCGCATCGAAAATGAAATCAAGACAATGCCGAACTACTTCGCCGATTACGATACGACAGTAACGTTTATCACGGCGGAGGAGATGAAGGCAAACCATGCCGAATTGCCGCACGGCGGATCCGTAATCCGCACGGGCAAGACCGGCATAAACAAGGAACATACACATGTTATAGAGTACAGTCTGAAACTCGATTCCAACCCCGAGTTCACCGGCAGCGCACTCGCTGCCTTCGCCCGTGCGGTCTGCAAAAAGCACGCCCGCGGCGAGTCAGGCTGTATTACCGTATTCGATATCGCTCCTGCGGATCTCTCACCGCTCTCCGATGAGGAGCTTCGCTCGCATATGCTCTAAGGTGATTATATGATTTGTGAAAATCTCTCCGTTTTGCCAAACGGACATCTCGCTTTCGCGGGACTTGATACCGTGGACCTTGCCGCGCAGTACGGTACGCCTCTATACCTTATGGACGAGGCGCGTATCCGTGAGCGCTGCAGGACTTATCTGACCGCTGTCGCCGAGGCTTTTGACGGCAACGGCAAGGTGCTCTACGCCTCAAAGGCGGCTTCCTTCAAGCGTATCTATGAGATAATGCAGGAGGAGGGTATGTGCACCGATGTCGTCTCATCGGGTGAGATATTCACTGCGGTAAAGGCCGGCTTTGACCTTGGCAATGCATACTTCCACTCAAACAACAAGACCGACAGCGACATCGCATATGCGATGGACGTCGGTGTCGGATACTTTGTTGTTGATAATATTGAAGAGCTCACCGCAATTGATGCGGAGGCGCAGAGGAGAGGCATAAAGCAGAAGGTTCTGCTCAGGCTCACTCCGGGTATTGACCCTCATACCTATGCCGCGATCAATACCGGTATGGTCGACTCGAAATTCGGTTCCGCAATCGAGACCAGACAGGCGGAGGAGATAACCCGCGACGCTCTGGGTCTTGCGGGAATTGAACTTGTCGGTTTCCACTGCCATGTGGGTTCACAGGTGTTTGACTCCGATGTTTATATCCGCGCATCAGATGTAATGCTCGGCTTCATTGCCGAAATGAAGAACAGACTCGGATTCGAGGCTTCAATACTGGACCTCGGCGGAGGCTACGGCGTCCGCTATACCGAGGCCGATCCGGAAATAGACATTCGCGCCAATATACTCTCCGTAGGCGCTCATATGAAGGAGACCGCAGGTCGCCTCGGCATAAACCTGCCGACGGTCTGCTTTGAGCCCGGCCGCAGCATAGTTGCTGACGCCGGCATGACTCTCTACACCGTCGGCACGGTCAAGAGAATTCCCGGTTACAAGAACTATGTGTCAGTTGACGGAAGTATGGCGGACAATATCCGCCACGCGCTCTACGGCGCGCCTTACACCGTCGTCGCCGCTGACAATATGAATGCCGCGACCGATATGGAATGTACGGTCGCAGGCCGCTGCTGCGAGAGCGGCGACCTCATTGCCGAGGGCGTGGCGCTGCCGTCGTCGACAAAGCGAGGCAATATACTTGCCTGCCTGACGACCGGCGCTTACCACTACTCGATGGCATCAAACTACAATCGTCTGTGCAAGCCTCCGGTTGTGATGATAAACAACGGTGACACCTATGTCGCCGTAAAACGCGAGACTCCGGAGACCCTGACCTCGCTTGATGTATAAAAATAAAGCCCCGGGCTTTCTGCCCGGGGCTTTTTCTTATCTGTGTTTGTTGTAGCTGTGCGAGTAAATCTCGAGAATCTCGTCGTAGATTTTCGCGTCACCCGAGAGGTCGGGATTGGCCTCGATTATATTTGCTACGACATCGTCGTTCATATATTCAATATAGAAAGTTCTGGAGAGGTGCTTCATCTTGAGTTCCTTGTCACCGTATTTCCAGACCTGCTTGTACTCCTTCGCTGCGCGGCCGAAGGCCTTGTAGGGGTGTTTGAAAACAACCTGGCCGGCTTCGTTGACGCCGAGCTCGAACTTCTTGGCTTTTTTGGAATTTGTGAGCGCGTCATACGTGGCCTGGCTCACCACTGCCGTGGCGGGGTCGTATTCCGCGACGTATTTATTCTCGTTAGGCACATTGTAATACGGCATGAGTACGCCGAAGAAAGCATATATCAGCAATGCAAGGACACCGACAGCCAGAATGGCGACGATGATGAGAGCGATTACTGCTATCTTTCCGGCCTTTTTGATTTTTGCCATTATTTCATCCATTGGAGTTCCTCCTCAAAGGAATTTACTGGATTATTTTAACACATATGTAACTTTAAATAAAGAAGGAAATATGATAAACTGTTAAACCGAGGTGAAAAACAATGGAAACCCCTGCCGTTCAGGGCAACAGGCTCTGGACAAAGGACTTTACGATAATAACACTGGGATCTCTCGTCTCGATGCTCGGCAATACAATGTCCGGCTTCGCGATGAGCCTCCTCGTGCTTGAATATACCGGAAGCACACTTGCCTACTCAATCTACATCGCATGTTTCATGCTGCCTCAGCTTATCATGCCGATTTTCTCCGGTGCCATACTCGACAGGTTCTCAAGGCTTAAGACAATCTATTCACTCGACTTCCTGTCCGCCGGACTTTATCTGCTGTTTGCGATACTTCTGGGCAATGGCTGGTTCAGTTTCCCGGTACTTGCCGTGACGTGTGTATTTCTCGGAACCATAGAGAGCGTCTACTTCGTCGCATATGAGAGTTTTTATCCGCTGCTTATCTCCGAGGGCAACTACCAGAAAGCCTACTCAATAGCCTCTGTCTTTGAGACCATGTCCTTCTTCATGGTGCCCGTCGCGACCTTCTTTTACAAGCAGATAGGTATTGCCCCGCTGCTGGCAGTTGACGCGGTTACATTCTTCATTGCCGCGGTGATGGAGACCCGCATAACTCAAAAGGAAGACTATGTTGAAAAGCAGAAGGCTGACCTCCTCGAGAGCGGGGAGGAGCTCAAAGGCGCGAAACTCATGCTCCGCGACATAAAGGACGGTTTTGCTTACCTGAGAACGGAGAAAGGTCTGCTCTTCGTGGCGATTTATTTCTTCTTCACATCCCTGGCGGGAGGCGCGGAGGAGACCATGGGCCTGCCGTTTTTCAAGAACAGTTTTGAAAACGGTGAGTACCTGTTCTCGCTGGTATACGGCTCCGGTGTAGTCGCCCGTGCGGTGGGCGGCGTCCTGCACTACAAGTTCAGGATACCGGCAAAGCACAGGTATAAAATCGCGTTTACGGTTTATATCTGCTTAAATATAATTGCGGCAGTCTATCTCTATACGCCCATTCCGGTCATGATGGCGATGTGTGTCGTGGAAGGTATTATGGGTGTCACGAGCTACACCATAAGAATCTCGGCGACGCAGTCCTATGTGCCTGATGAGCGCAAAGGCCGTTTCAACGGTGCTTTTGAGATACTTCTCACGGGCGGATTCTTTCTCGGCACGACAATCTCGGGCGCTCTGTCCGAACTTGTGCCGGATGTGAGATATATCATTACCGGATTCATGGCTTTGAGTCTTCTGGCTGCAATAGTATTCATCGGCGGCAATAAGAGATACATCGCGCCGCTCTACAACACGGAAAATTAATTTGAAAGGATTTTATATATGAAACTCAGTGAGATGGTCTACAAGAGACCGGATATTGAACAGGTCAAGGCGGATCTGACAAAGTTTACGGAAGATTTTAAAAACGCCGCGACTTTTGAGGAGGCGGATGCGGTATTTGCCGCAATGGACAAGTATCAGGACACCCTCGAGACGATGATGTCCCTCTGCTATATTCGCCACACAATCAATACAAAGGACGAGTTCTATGAGAAGGAGCAGGACTGGTTTGATGAGAACACTCCCGTTTTCATGGAGTATTCCCAGCCGTTCACGCTCGCTCTTATCGCGAGCCCGTTCCGTCCGCAGTTCGAGGAGAAATACGGAAAACTTCTCTTCATAAACGCTGAGATGGAACTTAAGACCTTCAAGCCTGAGATAGTCGAGGACCTTCAGGCGGAGAACAAGCTCGTCACGGAGTATGAGAAACTTCTCGCTTCCGCCCAGATCGAGTTTGAGGGCAGGAAGATGACAATCTCCGAACTCTCTCCGTTTAAACAGGATGCGGATGACGCAAAGAGACTTGCCGCATGGACTGCAGAAGGCAACTTCTATATGGAGCATAAGACCGAACTGGACGAGCTCTATGACAAACTCATTCATCTTCGCGACAAGATGGGCAAGGAGCTCGGTTACGGCGGATACATTCCTCTCGGATATTACAGAATGACGCGTAACTCTTACACCAAGGAGGATGTCGCGAAGTTCCGCGAGTCCGTAGTCAAGTATATTGTTCCGCTCGCGGACAAGGTTTTCCGCGATCAGGCGAAGCGTATAGGCAAGGACTATCCGCTCAACTACGCTGACGCGGCCCTTATGTTCCGCGACGGTCCGGTGCGCCCGCAGGGCACGGCCGACGACATACTGGCTCACGGCAGAAAGCTCTATCACGAGCTTTCGCCGGAGACAGCCGAGTTCATTGACTTTATGTATGACAATGAACTCCTTGACGTCCTTTCCAAGGACGGCAAGGCCGTCGGCGGATATTGCACCGAACTTCCGGACTACAAGGCACCCTTCATCTTCTCAAACTTCAACGGCACAGCTGATGACGTAGAGGTTCTTACACACGAGGGAGGACATGCTTTCGCGGGTTATATGGCACGCGATGTATTCCCGAGCAAGTACAGAAGTCCCACGATGGAGGCCTGTGAGGTTCACTCCATGTCCATGGAATTCTTCTCATGGAAGTGGGCAGAGGGCTTCTTCGGACCGCAGACGGATAAATTCAAGTATCAGCACCTCGCTGCCGCTTTAAAATTCATCCCTTACGGCACGATGGTCGACCATTTCCAGCACATTGCTTTCGAGAATCCCGACCTCACGCCGAAACAGCGCGATGAGGAGTGGAGAAAGCTCACAGCCGTATATATGCCGTGGATCAAGCTCGATGAGATACCTTTCTTCGGTGACGGCGCAGCCTGGCAGAGACAGCATCACATCTATTCACTGCCGTTCTACTACATTGACTACTGCTTCGCACAGACTGTAGCCCTTGAGTACTGGGCATTTATGCAGAAGGATTTCGATGCCGCCTGGAAGTCATACATGAAGTATGTAAGCTTCGCAGGTACGAAGATTTTCAAGGATCTCGTAGTTGACGCGGGCATGGAGAGCCCGTTTGATGAGGAGGCCTTCAAGTCAATCTGCGAAGAGGCAGGCAAGTGGCTTGATGACTTCGACCTCACAAAACTCGCATAAGTACGTTTTTTGTGCAATTTGTATAAATTTAATATAGTAACTTTGGGGTGTTAAAGTGCTAAATCACTTTGACACCCTCCTTTGTTAATATTATAATAAAGGGCATGTAGGACATGTATTGTTCTGCATGCAATGCAATTCGGAAATATGTCTCATACATTGAGGCAAATAGGAAAAGGAGAGTACAAATGAAACTCAAGAAAATTGTTGCATTAGTACTTGCACTTGCTTTCGTTCTTTCATTTGCAGCCTGCACAAAGGGCGGCAACGACGGCGGCAAGAAGACAGGCGACGTAACAGTTGTCATCGGTGACTCTACACAGGCCAACGGCGACTGGGCTTACGGTGCTTTTGCAAGCTCAATCAATGCTACAGACCAGTCCGTCATCAACCTTACAGATGACTGCGTAACCGTTCAGTCAAATGAAAACGGCGACTACGTAATCAACGACTCCGTTGTTGATAAGTTCGAGCGTACAGAAGATGACGACGGCAACGCCACCTACACCTTCAAGATCAAAGAGGGTCTTCAGTTCAACAACGGCGATCCGATCAAGGCTGAAAACTTCCTTGCATGGCTTCTCTTCATCACAAGCCCCGCAGGACTTGAGATGGGCGTTACAAAGATGACCTACGCTATGATCCCGGGCGGCGACGCTTATTCAAAGGGCGAAGCTCCGGTACTTGCAGGTGCACGTCTCCTCGGCGACTATGAGTTCGCAGTAACAGTTCTCGCTGAAGGTTCTGACGGTAATGCTTACCTTCCTTACTACTATGACATGAGCTATGCCGCATTCCAGGCAGTTAACCTTAACTACTGGTTCGGCGAGGGCTGGTCAGTAGCAGATGACGGTGAAGGCGCTTACATGAAGAACGCAAACGGCACTGAGTTTACAAAGGACGCTATCGAAAAGACAGTTGCAGCTGCTCAGTTCGCTACATCCGACCGTGTAACAGCAGGTCCGTACAACCTTGTTAAGTTCGACAAGACAGCCAACGAAATCACACTTGAGATGAACGACAAGTATTGCGGCGACTTCCAGGGTCAGAAACCCTCTATCAAGAAGCTCGTTATCGTTAAGGCTGAAGACGAGACAGTTATCGACACAATCTCCACAGGCGGCATCCAGATTTACTCAGGTATCGCTGACGGTGATCAGGTCAATGCTCTTCTCGACCTCATCGATTCCAAGAAACTTGACAGCTCTTACTGCAAGTATGACCGTGCCGGTTACGGTTACTTCGGTTTCGCTTGCGATATCGGTCCTACACAGTACACAGAATTCCGTCAGGCAGTAGCTATGCTCCTCGATCGCGGTGAGTTCGCTAACACATTCTGCCAGGGCTGGGGTTCAGTTGTTCATGGTCCGTACTGCACAGCTTTCTCAATGTATGAGGATTCCAAGGACTTCCTTGCCAAGAACCTCAACACATATGACTACAATCCTGAAGGCGCTGTTAAGCTCCTCAAGGAAGCAGGCTTCATCTACAACGAAGATGGTTCTGACTATGAAGATGGTTCAGGCAAAGTTCGTTATAAGAGAGTAACAGCTGACGAAGCTAAGTATTATGAAGACTTCTGCAAGACAGTTAACGGCGAGATCTACATGCCCGCTATTGTTAACTGGGCTTCTTCAGAAGGCAACTCAGTTTCCGACCTTCTCTCCACAATGCTTGCAAACGGTAAGGCTACTAAGGAAGCCGGCATCGAGATCAAACAGAACGTTATGACTTTCGATCAGCTCCTTAACTACCTCTATCGTCAGGATATCTCCGCTCTTGGTGATGGCGACTATGCAGTTCCTAAGTACAACATGTTCAACCTTGCTACAGGTTGGTCATCAGGTGCTTATGACTTCTCATTCGAGTTCACCACCAATCAGGATTACATCGACATGGGCTACAACGTAACTCACCTCTATGATGAGAAGCTTGATAAGCTTTCAATGGATATGGTTTACGGCGTAGAGTCCGGCGACTATGACACATATCTCGATATGTGGCAGCAGTTCGTACTTCGCTATAATGAGCTCCTTCCTCAGGTTCCTCTTTATGCGAACATCTACATGACTGTATATCCGAACAGCATTGCCAACTATCAGGAGGGTCCGTTCTGGGGTTATGCTCGTGCTATCCTCTACGCAACTCCTGCTAAATAATTAAGCACAGGTTAAAAGGGGCCTCCTCTTCGGGGGAGGCCCTTTTATCTGTAAAAAGAGGGGGAATATAAGAAAACATGAAAAAGTATTTAATCAAGCGTGTCATTTACCTTATCATCGTTTTCTTCGTGGTATCTCTTATGATGTACTTCGTGTATAACCTGATCCCGTCGGATCCGGCACTTGTACAGCTTGAACCGCTTAGAAAGGTTTTAAAACCCGATGAATGGCAGGCACAGTATTTACAACTGAGAGCGCAGCTCGGTCTTGACGACCCGCTGATTGTCCGTTATGCCCGGTGGATGGGCTTTATAAAGGATATCAACGGAGAGTTTGACGGCATGCTCCAGGGTAACTTCGGCTATTCTCTGGGTTACAAGAGAGACGTAATTGACATAATCGGTGCGCCGATGCTTAATACAACGATACTTAACCTTGTTTCGACCATCCTCACTCTTTTAATCACCATACCGCTCGGTATCTACTGTGCGGTTCACGCGCATTCAAAGTCCGACAGCGCCATTCAGGCGGCGACGGTCGTAGGTTACAGCCTTCCGACCTATCTTGTCGGTATTCTCTTCATCTATCTGTTTGCGGTTTTACTGCCGCTGTTTCCTACGGGAGGCGCAAAGACTCCGGGCTCGAGTTATGTCGGCCTGCATGAGTTTGCCGACCGTATGTACTATATGGCTTTGCCCATAATCGTCCTCGTGTTCACGGGACTTGCAGGCATGACGCGTACGGTTCGTGCCGCGATGATGGACACACTTACACAGGACTATATCCGTACGGCCCGCGCGAAGGGTCTTCGCGAAAAGGTTGTAATTTACAGCCACGCATGGCGAAACGCACTCCTGCCCGTATCAACTTCGATAATGGGCTGGTTCATTGCCGTATTCACGGGCGGTTCGCTTGTAATCGAGCAGACATTTGCATTAAACGGTACAGGTAAACTCTACTGGATAGGTCTTAACACGACTGACTATGAGCTCGTACTGGCAATGCAGATGTTCTACACATTCGTCAGCCTCGTAGGCGTACTGCTTACGGATATAAGCTACACGCTGGTTGATCCTCGTGTACGTATTGATAAGTAAGGAGGAACTTATGGAAAATAAGAAAAAAGAATTCTTCCTTACTCGCTGGATAAGAAGATTATTATTCCCGAATAAGGAACTTGACATATATGCCGAAGAGCAGATGCAGAGCCCGTTCCGTCTCGTCGTAAAGAACTATTTCTCAAAGCCGATGTCGGTTGTAGCTCTCGTAGTGTTCATCATAATCGCGCTCTTCGTATTCATCGCTCCCAATTTCGTCTATCTTGACCTCGGTGAGCAGGACAGCACACTCGTAAACATAGCTCCCGGATACAACATGCTGAAGTATCCGAAGGCTCTTGAACAAAACGGTGTACAGGATATCTCTGTCGGCAACAACTACTCAATCGGTGTCGATAAAGAGGGTAACACCTATGTCTGGGGCAAGAGCAAGGTAACGAAGATTATCAATCTTGCGGAACTTCCCACAGATGTAAACAATGCACAGGTTATAGGTGTGGCAGCGGGTGCTGACCACGCGATAGCCTATGACAGAAGGGGAACAATCTATGCCTGGGGCAGCGACCGTCTCAACCAGTGCACACTCCCGAAAGAACTGCAGCAGAACAACCTCACACACACATTCAAGATTGTGAAAGCAGAGGCTTCAAACCAGTTCTCGGGTGTTCTGACAAACGAAAACAGATTCTTTATCTGGGGCAATCAGAACTTTGTTGATTTCACATATGATAAGGAACAGTATGATGGCCATGTCGTCGATTTCGCGCTCACAAACAACTCTTTCGTGCTTCTTCTTGATTCCGGTAAGGTTGTAAAGGGCGGCGAGCACGCGAGCACGACCGTACAGAGAATCCCCGAAAAGGCGGAGAGCGGTGTCGTATCGCTCGCCTCCACGACAAACACTGTCGCGGCGCTTAAGGAGGACGGCAGTATTGTCGTCTGGGGCGCCCCGACAAAGAGAGAGAACAAGGTCCCGAAGTTTGACTCCAAGGTAGTCAAAATCGTAGGCGGACGTTACCACTACACCGCTCTCCTCGAAGACGGTTCAATCGTCTGCTGGGGCGATGACAAGTACGGACAGACCACAGTGCCTGACAAGGCTGAAAAAGCCAATGTTGAAGCCCTCTATGCCGGTTCTTTCCAGAACTATGCCGTAGATAAGGACGGAAACATCTTAACATGGGGCCTTAAGGGCTTCCCTCTCGGTACGGACAACCTCGGCCGTAACGTATATTCACGTCTTGTAAACGGCGGTAAGATGACCATGACAATCGGGGCTCTCTCCGTTGTTATCGAAATAATCATCGGTGTAATCCTCGGCGGTATCGCAGGTTACTTCGGCGGAGTGGTCGATATGGTAGTTATGCGTATTGCGGAGGTTGTATCCTCAATGCCGTTTATACCTTTCGCCATGATTCTTTCGGCCGTTATGGGCACGAAGGTTTCAATAGAACAGCGCATGTACATAATCATGATAATTCTCGGTGTACTCTCATGGCCGGGACTCTGCCGTCTTGTCCGCGCGCAGATGTTCTCACAACGTGAGATGGAGTATGTTGTGGCAGCGAAGGCTCTCGGCGTAAAAGAGAGAAAGATCATCTTCAGCCACATCATTCCGAACGTCATGTCGGTATGTCTTGTCTCTATTACACTCGCATTCGGTACTGCAATGCTTACCGAGTCCACACTTTCATACCTCGGATTCGGCGTTCCGCTTCCGACACCCACATGGGGTAACATGCTCACAGGCGCAAACAACAGTATCACCATTCAGAACTATTGGTGGAACTGGGTATTCGTAGGTTCTATCTTCGGTATTGCGTGTATCTGCATCAACCTCATCGGTGACGGTCTCCGTGACGCTCTCGACCCGAAGTCGAACAGAAGATAAGGGGGTGCGAGTATGGAAGATAAGAAAGTATTATTGGAAGTAACAGACCTCCACACCTATTTCACGACAAAGCGCGGCATAGTAAAGGCCGTTAACAACGCTTCATACTCCGTAAATGAGGGAGAGACCCTCGGTATAGTCGGTGAGTCCGGCTCGGGCAAGAGCGTATCTGCCATGAGCATACTCCACCTTCTGGACGGAAACGGCTACATCGACAGCGGTAAGATAACCTTTGACGGACGCGACATCACGAACCTCTCAAAAGAGGAGATGTACCAGATCCGCGGCAACGATATCTCGGTTATCTTCCAGGAGCCGATGACCTCTTTAAACCCCGTATTTACGATAGAAAAGCAGATCTCCGAAGTTTTCATCATCCATCAGAACATGGACAAGAAAGAGGCTGCGAAGAAGTCAGTCGAGATACTTCGCGATGTAAAAATTCCCAACCCGGAGATAGTCGCGAAACAGTATCCGCATCAGCTCTCGGGCGGTATGCGCCAGCGTGTAATGATAGCAATGGCACTTGCCTGCAGACCGAAGCTCCTTATCGCCGATGAGCCCACGACGGCTCTCGACGTTACCATCCAGGCACAGATTCTTCGCCTTATGAATGAGCTTAAGAAAGATCAGGGTACGAGTATCCTCTTCATCACTCATGACCTGGGCGTTATAAACCAGATGGCCGATTATGTCGCAGTCATGTACTGCGGACAGGTTGTCGAGCGGGTTCCCGCCAGGACGCTCTTTAATCCCGAGACCAAGTTCTCTCATCCTTATACAGAGGGACTTCTGAGCTCGATACCGCGTCTTGACACACCTGCAAACGATCGCCTGGACGTAATCCCCGGTGCGGTTCCGCACCCGCTCGACCTCCCGAAGGGCTGCAAGTTTGCGCCTCGCTGCAAGTACGCAACCGACAAGTGCAAAGAGGAAGAGCCGCCCATGACGAAGATATCCGATGTCCAGGACATCAGATGTTTCTATCCTAACAAGGAGGAACGTCAGAATGGCTGAAGAAAAGAAAGTATTATTTAAAATAACGAACCTCAAGCAGTACTTCCCCTTGAGCAAGAAGGGTATGTATGTCAAGGCTAACGACGGCATAGATATCTCTATCTACGAGGGTGAGACTTTGGGTCTTGTCGGTGAGTCCGGCTGCGGCAAGTCGACGTTCGGCAGAACCATGCTCGAACTCTACAAGCAGACGGACGGCCAGACACTCTACTTCGGACGCTCACTCGACGAGTTCGCGCCGAAGTACGTAAAGTACACAATAAATCATCTCCCCGCAATGAAGGAGAAGTCAAAACGTCTCCACGAGAAGGCAAAAGAGGCCGAGAAGGCTCTTGAAGGCCTCAAGGAAGGCGATGAAAACTACGCCGAGAAACTTGAGGATTACCGCATCGCGAAGCTCGAATCCGATGCCGCTTTAAGAAATATTGCCAATATTTTCGGCGGTTTCATTACGGTTGATGATACCTCCGCAATCCAGGCGGAATTCAACGTCATCTACGGTCTCTCGCTTAAGATGAGAAAGGCCGAGGAGAAGAAGGTAAAACTCGATTCAAAACTCGCCGATGCCGAATACGTACAGGAACACAACGGCGGCAACGAGAGCAAGGTTGCTTCCGCAAAAGCCGCTGTAGAGGCAATCGACAAGGAGATGGAGGACATCCGCGCCAAAATCGAGGAGTCCCATCTGAAGATTGTCGATATACGTTCCAAGTACAAGGACGATGAGGAATTCCAGAAGTACGAGGTTTATCGCAATGACGGTATTGACCTTGCGCGTCTTACAACGAACGAGATAAGACATCTCCGTTCTGACTTCCAGCTCATATTCCAGGATCCCTATTCATCACTCAACCCGCGTTTCACCGTAGGTCAGATAATAGGCGAGGGCATGGTGGCGCACGGCCTGTTTTCAAAGCGCAGTCCGCGTATGCAGGATCACGTCCTTGAGATAATGGAGATGTGCGGTCTCGCGCCGTACTTCATACACCGTTATCCGCACCAGTTCTCGGGCGGACAGCGCCAGAGAATCGGTATTGCCCGTGCGCTTTCAACGGATCCCAGATTCGTCGTCTGCGACGAGGCCGTATCGGCACTTGACGTTTCAATCCAGTCCCAGATTATCAACCTTCTTCAGGACCTGCGTGAGCAGAAGAACCTCACATATCTCTTCATCACGCATGACCTGTCCGTTGTCAAATACATCTCCGACAGAATCGGTGTAATGTACCTCGGCAACCTGGTTGAACTCTCTGATTCACAGGAACTCTTCGACCACCCGGCCCATCCTTATACGGAGGCCCTCCTGTCGGCGATTCCCACGACAAACTATGACGACGACCGTGAGCTCGTAATCCTTGAAGGCGATATACCTTCACCGGTCAACCCGCCGAAGGGCTGCAAGTTCCACACCCGCTGCAAGTACTGCACGGATATCTGCAAACAGGTAACTCCGGAGCTTCAGGAGATTACCCCGAACCACTTTGTCGCATGTCACCATATCTTAGGTGAAAAGAAAGAGAGTAAGTCCGATGCTTAAAAAGACACAAGAGGGATTTGAAATAATGCAGGAGCGCAACAAGCGCTACCTCGAGAGCATGAAAGAGGAGGAATCCTCTGAGAAAAACGAGGAGGAGAGAGAGGAAGAGCCTCACTACGACCTTGAAAAAGGCGACCTCCCCGCGATAATCATTTCTGCCCTTTTGACTTTTATGCCGATTATACTGGCTCTCGGCGGCGCTCTTGCGCTCGCCTGGATCTTATTGCATTAGCCTTCTCCCCCCCGGGGAGAAGGTGTCTGACGAAGTCAGACGGATGAGGGGAATAATATGCTTGAAAAAGTCCTGAATTGGTTTGAACAGCTCGCTGCCATACCTCATGGCAGCGGCAACACCAAGGCAATATCCGACTTCTGCCTCGCTTTTGCAAAAGAGCGGGGCCTTGAAGTTTATCAGGATGACAGTAACAATATCATCATAAAGAAGAAGGGCAACAGGGATTCTGCCCCCATAATGCTTCAGGGCCACCTTGACATGGTCTGTGAGTGTGACCCCGGTATGAACTTCGATTTTGAAAAAGAGGCCATAAAGCTCGTCAGAGACGAAAACTGGCTCACTGCCGAGGGTACGACTCTCGGAGGCGATGACGGAATCGCCGTGGCGATGTGCCTTGCGATTCTCGACGCCGACGACCTGTC
>JAFSPP010000034.1 GCA_017451425.1 Clostridia bacterium
TCACGAGTTCCTCGAGGGAAACTTCGTTTCCGACCTCGAGGGCGATCATACGGCGTCTGAGCGCAGCCGCCGGAATTGTCTTCTGGCACGCGGCCGCACCCGTCATAACGAGTACATCACACTCTCCGAGCAGCCAGTTTGAGAGCGCACCCATGCGCTGCTGCTCGTACTCTTTTGACACTGTCTGCTCTGAGAGCAGGCTTATGTCCTTTGCCGGGTAAAGCAGGACCCTCGTGCCGAAGGCTGTCAGGTCGTCGCACAGGCGGTTCGCCGTCGCCTCATCGGGCGCGACGACAAAGGCCCTTCTTTCGCACTCTTCGCAGAGCGCGTGGATAAGAAGTGCCTTGTGGATTCCGGCAGCGCCGAGCAGGCCCAGGGGGAACTGTCCCTGCGCCGCTTTTTCGCTTATGCTTTGGAATTGTTCACTCTTTTTGAGTGCCTTTGAAAAGCCTGACATTTTTCCTCCCGGACAGGACTTAAGCCCCCGTTTTTCTTAAACGGGGGTGTCGTCATCGTCGTTTTCCTCGACGGTTTTTTTCTTTTTTGTGTTGTACAGGTTCATCGCCTCGGAGGTCTGTCCCTGTACAATCAGTTCAGCGGCTGCCGCCGCCTTCCTTATGGTCTCATTCATGAGGTCGATGTCCTCCCGGGGGAACTTGCCGAGGACGTAGTCCATGAGTTCCTCATCGGGATTCTCACGGTCTCCCACACCTATCTTTATTCTCGGAAACTCCGTCGAATCAAGATGATTTATGATGCTTTTCAGACCGTTGTGACCGCCCGCCGTGCCCTTGCGTCTTATCCGCAACGTGCCGGGCGGTAAGGAGATATCGTCCGCAATGATGAGAATGTTTTCGGGCGGGACTTTGTAGAAACGCGCCGCCTCTCCTATGGCCTCACCGCTGTTGTTCATGAAGGTCTGCGGTTTCATCAGCAGGACTTTCTCGGTCCCTATAACGCAGGTTGCCGTCAGGGCTTTAAACTTCAGCCGGTCGATTTTCACACCGTGCGCCTCCGCTATCGCGTTGGCGGCAATGAAGCCAATGTTGTGGCGCGTCTGTTCATACTCCCGGCCCGGATTACCGAGGCCTGCAATAATAAACATATGCGGCTCCTCTATTTATTGATAAGCTTTTTCAGCAGTGTACCCAGGTCAGACCCGATCAGCGAATAAACCGCTCCGACCGCAATCATAATGACGTAGAGTACAAGCATTACCAGGATAATTCCGAGCAGGCTCCTGCCTCCATGCCGGGCGATGTATTTCTGCCTTTTCTCCTCAGGCATACCCTGCGCCTTTTTCAGCACTTTTTCACAGTGCTTCTTGTAGAGATAATTCGCGTAGAGCGCACAGAGTATGCTCACTGCGGTTTCAATATACGAAGCCGCCGTCAGCGCGTAGGGCGGAGTCGGCAGATTGGCCTGCGCCTCCTCAATCGCCTCGTTCATCTCCTCCTGGCTCTGATATGCGTCAGAGGTCAGGATTTTCGTGTATTCGTCGTAGCTCTGCTTATAGAAGTAAGTGACTTCGTTTATGAACACAAGCGGGATGAAAAAGATCAGGACAAATGAGAGAATGGCCGCGCTGTACATCTTCCTGTACGCGAGGTAGAACGGACCGAAAAGGAATGCCGCCCAGTTCCAGGAGACCTTGCGTCCCGTCTTGTCGAACATCATGAAGCGCGGCATGAATTTCGGCACGTTCTTGTCTACGACCTTCGCATAGTCGTCGACCGTAAATTCGCCTATCTTCTCGTTGCCGCGGATTTCCCTGTACTCGGGATGACGGTTGCCCATCTGGTCCGTCTTCATCTCACCGATGACGCCGTTTTTCGGCACGTCATCCCTCGTGATGAAAGAAGGTACCGGTATCGGATCGGCGGCCTTGGGCTTCTCCGCGGGCTCCTCTTCCTTCGGGGCTATGGGACTTACCCAGATAAAGTCCCCGCCGTGTTTTGCGGCATTTACACAACCGCCGTTTTTCTCGTAGCACTCGCGGTGATGCGGAGTGCCGCACTCGGGACATACGACGACGTCGGAACTGTCGTCGAAGACCTCAAAGCAAACGGGGCATTGAACGCCTGTATATTTCATAGTTTTGCTCCTTCGGGTGTTAAATATCCCCATAATTATACATTATTTCGCTTTACAATACAAAAGTTTTTTACTATAATATGAAAACGCGGGAAAGGGTGATTTATTGTGCTCCAGTACGAGGAACTCAGACTCTCTCTCATAGAGAACGAAAAGCCGCTCGAAGACCTGAAAGCGGCCCTCGGTCTCGACAAGATGAGAGACGAAATCAAAAATCTTGAGGATGAAGCCGCGAAGGACGGTTTCTGGGACGATCTCGAAAACTCCCAGAAGGTCCTGCAGCGCACAAGCAACCTCAAAGCCAAAGTGGCGTCATACGAGAAGCTCTCTCAGATGTATGACGACGCTCTTGTCATGATTGAGCTCGCCGATGAAGAGGGCGACGAGAGCCTCTACGACGAGTGCTGTGAAAACGTAAACGAGTTTAAGGCAAAACTTGACACGATGACCCTTTCCACACTTCTCACAGGCGAATATGACAACTCAAATGCCATACTTACGTTCCACGCCGGCGCAGGCGGAACGGAGGCCCAGGACTGGGCATCCATGCTCTACCGCCTCTACAACCGCTGGGGTGAACGCCACGGCTTTAAAGTCACAACAACAGACTATCTCGACGGAGATGAGGCCGGACTCAAGTCCGCCACCATCATCATCGAGGGAGAGAACGCCTACGGCTATATGAAATCCGAAGCCGGCGTTCACCGCCTCGTCCGCGTCTCACCTTTCGACGCTGCGGGACGTCGCCATACATCCTTCGCCGCAGTCGAGGTAATGCCCGAAATCAACGACGACACCGAGGTCGAGCTCCGTCCCGAAGACATCGAAATGGAAGTTTACAGGGCCTCCGGCGCCGGCGGACAGAAGGTCAACAAGACCTCCTCTGCCGTACGTCTCATCCACAAGCCGACAGGCATTGTCGTCTGCTGCCAGGTTGAGCGTTCACAGCATCAGAACCGCGAGGTATGTATGCGCATGCTCAAGTCCAAACTCATCGAGATCAAGGAACAGCAGCACCTTGAAAAAATTGAGGACATAAAGGGCGTAAAGACCGAGATCGCCTGGGGCAACCAGATCAGAAACTACGTATTCATGCCCTACACCCTCGCCAAAGACACGAGAACGGGCTATGAAATGGGTAACATAAACGCAGTCATGGACGGTGACATAGACGGCTTTATCAATGCATATCTCAAAGCCGAGTCACTGAAAAATCTAAGTAAATAAAAGATTGACACTGACTGAGTTTTTGTATATACTTTTAAAACGCGCGTGATAAATCACGCCATTCCTTGCTCTGCAGCAGCCAATTGCAGGGCCGGAGACCATAAGGAGGTAAAGAAAATGGCAGCTAAAAATTACGAAGCTATGCTCGTATTCTCTGTAAAGAACGGAGAAGAAGAAGCACAGGCCAATTTCGAGAAGTTCAAAGCACTTATCGAAAAGCACGGTACCCTCGGTAATGTTGATGAGTGGGGCTCACGCAAGCTCGCTTATCCCATCAACTATGAGACTGATGGTTACTACTACGTAGTTGAGTATACGGCTGAGCCGGAGTTCCCGGCTGAGTTCGAGCGTATCCTCGGTATCACCGACGGCGTTCTCCGTTTCCTCAACATTTCCAAGTAATCGGGAGGTAACGTAAATGCTTAACTGTGCAGTTATCATGGGCCGCCTTACTGCGGATCCCGAACTTCGTACAACAACAACGGGTGTCTCTGTAACAAGTTTCTCCGTTGCGGTTGACCGTTCATATGTCAGAGCCGGCGAAGAGCGCCAGACAGACTTTATCAATGTAGTAGCCTGGAGACAGACAGCGGAATTCGTTACCCGTTATTTCCACAAGGGTTCAATGATTGCCGTTCAGGGCTCAATCCAGACCAGAAACTACGAGGATAAGACAGGCGCGAAGAGAACGGCGGTTGAAATCGTTGCAGACAACGTTTCATTCTGCGGATCAAAGAATGAGAGCGGCACGGGTGCCGCTGCGGCAGCTCCTTCAGCTCCCGCTGAATCACCTGCTCCTTCATTCTCCACTGCAGCCGCTTCAGATTTCTCTGCAGCCGACATGGAAGACGAATTACCATTCTAAGAAAAGGAGAATACCAAAATGGCTTACGATAAGAACGCACGTGGCGGCAGAAAGTCACGTAAAAAGGTTTGCTCATTCTGTGTTGAGAAGATCGACAACATAGACTACAAGGATACAGCCCGCCTTCGCAAGTACACAAGCGACCGCGCCAAGATCCTTCCGAGAAGAGTTACAGGCACCTGCGCATATCATCAGAGACAGCTCACAACAGCTATCAAGCGTGCCCGTCACGTTGCCCTTCTCCCCTACTCAGCAGACTAAGAGTAAAATTAAAGGACCGACTTTTCAGTCGGTCCTTTTTATTTATCTGTCTATCCGTCGTTTTATGATCGGAATGGCTGAGGCGATTACGGTCCAGAGGGCCTGGAAGGCAATAATCTGGCCGCAGTTTATGCCCATGCTCTCGGGGCCTCCGATGAGGCAGAGCAAAAAGCCGAAGAGGAGGGCCATGCCCGTGTAGATGGTGGCGACCGTCTTGTTCACATAGGTGCCGTCCGAGAGCTCGCGGGCTTCGTAGAAGGCCGTTATCGAGGACTCAAGAGTACCGTTGTGAATAAGTCCGGCGGGAGCCGTCTCTATATCCTCGTTTCTGTACTGCTGGAAGATATCGCCCGAGACGGGGCTTAAGATCTTGACCGCGGATGCGGGAAGTTTGAAGTGTCTGCAGATCATCTCTTCCGTTATGTTGCAGTCACAGGAGCGGATGAGGATTGATACGCCCGCCCGATCAAGATAGCGGAGATACTTGCCCACATGTGCATCGGGTTGATATTTGATGACGAACATCGCCGCAATCTTGCCCGCTATCGCGAGGTAGGCGACATTTCGTCCGTCATGGACGTACTGGTTCTCAAACTGCCTGTCGGGTGCCTCGACATTGTGGTTTATGAGAAGTTCTCTGGTACCGAAGAGCACGCGGTTCGTATGAACCCAGGCCGAGAGGCCGAGGCGCTCTTCATATGCCAGGGACTCTACAGGAGGCAGGAGATCCTTCTTGCCGAGGATTACGCTGTCAAATATATATGAAAGCGGTCCGTCGGACTCGATTACGAGCGCCGCGGCGTAGAGGATGGCATCGTCGATTCTCATGCCGTGGAAGGTCTTGATTCCGATGATGCTGCTCGAGCCGCTTTTGAAGATATCCGTCGCGTCGAGCACGTATGCGTTCGCGTCCGTGCTGTCCTCGACAGCGCGGTGTCCGACAATCGCGGCACCGCTCGAATTGAACTGCCTGTTCTTCCAGAAGAGGCCTATGTTCGACGCGAGCAGCAGGAAGGCCGGAATACCGACACTGCAGAACGCGGCAAATGTGCCGAGTGCGAAAAGCACGCTCCTGTGGATGATACCGAAGATAAAGGCGAAGAGTACCGCCAGTATTACGGTGATGTAGATGAGCTTGTCCGCATAGTCATCCGCGGGGTCATCCTCAAAGGAATTCTCAATGAAGTATGACGGGCGCTCCATACGGGCGTTGTAGCAGATGGCGGGATCGCCTATGAGAAGGCCTCTGCCTATCTCGAATGCGTCATCCTCACCGGAGATCTGCTCGGTACTGTAGAGCTGTGTGCCGTTTGTCACAAAGGCGAAGTTGTTCTTCGCGCGAAGCAGGGTTATGAGCCTTGCGACATTCGCTATTGCGAGAGCGCCGCAGGCGGCACCCGTGTAAATTGCGACATCCGCGTAACCTTCGGATGAGAACAGGATGAGACCCAGGTCCTCGATGAGGCAGGCAACCACTGCAATGAGTGTACCCGTGGAGGCATTCGGCTTCTGGTTCGCTATGCCGTTCAAGCCCCTGATAAGTACGGGAAGTCCGAAAGCGCAGGCCACAGCCAGGATGACTATGTTGATGAGGCCGCATCCGAGGGCGCCGCCTCCGACAATGCTGAGGTTGCCGCCGCTCCTTATGACGATTCCCGAAATTATGAGTGCAACGAGTGTGAGTACCGCCTGGGCTATGGCGGAGATGCCGGTAAACCTGACCGCTTTGGCGAGAGCGGCGGCAATTCGGTCTTTGTCCCCTTCAGTCCTGTACTCGTCATTTATGAAATTCGCGGTAAGGACCGAAGCGGCGCCCGGATCACCGGATGCCTCAGGTTCCTCGTAGTACTCTTCGACCTCGTCGAAGTCCGCGTCGAGCTGGAACTCGGCCACTTTCTGGCCTCTGACCTCGCGGAGAGCCTCCTCGGCATTCTCCTCGTCTATCTGGTCGATGACCTCTTCCTCACCGAAGCCGGTGAGCTTTATCTGTCCCGTCACGCTGTCGTTGTCCTTATGCTCGATTACCTTCGTGCCGGACGTCGCAACGATTGTCTTGTCAAAGTTCGAACGCTCCTCGCTCGCGGAGACTATTGTGGGAACGGGTTCAAGGTCAGCAGTGTTTCTGAACTTGCTGCGCTTTACTATTCGTCCCGCGCGCTCTATCTGCGGCTTCTCACCCTGGTGAAGGGCGGCATAATCAGCAGTGCGCTCGAGGTGCTGCTTCGGAACGTTTAAGAAACGCTCCCTGTACCGGTCGGTCTCCATCGCCCCTGTCGGGCTCTTTTCGATCTTCTCGGTAACAATCTGGTGCTTGATATTCTCGTTGTAGATGGGCTGGATACCGATTGTCTTCTGGGCGAGAGCCCTGCGCTCAAGCCTCTGCTCCTCGGTCTCCGGCTCCAAAGCCTTCTCCTTGGTCGGGACCTCGGTCATCTCCATGTCCTCGTCGTCGGCGAGGGCCATAATGACCTGTGTCTGGTCCGGACGCTTGCTCTTTATGTTGTCGAGTTCGTCATCGACACGCTCGGCAACCGTCCTGTCAACCGACTTCGTCTTTACTGTCTCGGCGTCAAATACGACTGTCTTCTCCTCGCCCTTCGGGAGCTTCGGAGAGACGTTTCCGACCACGCCTACGACCTTGACTATTTTCTTCTTCTCGGGTACAGGCTCGGGCTCGGGTTCCTCCTCGAACTCATCCTCTTCGAACTCGTCCTCTTCAGGCTCCTCAGGTTCTTCCTCAGGCTCCTCTTCGGGTTCGGGTTCAGGCAGGGGTTCGGGATCCGGTTCAAGATCGGGCTCTTTCGCAGCTTTGTCGATCTCGTCCATTACGTCTTCCTCGCCGAGCAGAGCGTCTATCTCGCTGAAGGACCATGCCTTCTTGGGGGTGCTTTCGCCTTCTGCTTCAAGTTCGGATAAAAGATCATCTAAATCTCTGTAGTCAGCCATCTTCACACACCCCTTTCCTCAAGATTTCGCGGCCAGTCTCTGTCTGCTGACCTCATACATAATGATTCCCGCTGCCACCGATGCGTTCAGTGAGTTTATCTCACCCTTCATCGGGAGCGACAGCACGAAATCGCATTTCTCCCTGACAAGGCGTCCCATTCCGGAGCCTTCCGAACCGATTACCAGCGCCACCGCGCCGGTAAGGTCCGTCTCGCACCACATGTCTCCTTTCATGTCGGTGCCGTACACCCATACACCGCGCTCCTTGAGCTCGTCAATGGCGGCCGCGAGGTTTGCCACACGTGCCACCGGCACGTATTCCAGCGCGCCCGCCGCCGTCTTGGCAACAGTAAGGCTCAGGGTCGCGTTCCTCCGTTTGGGGATTATCACGCCGTGTGCGCCCGCGCACTCGGCCGTCCTTATTATCGCGCCTAAATTGTGAGGGTCTTCAATCTCGTCACAGATAATGATGAAAGGTTTTTCTCCTTTTTCCTCCGCTTTCGCGAAGATATCGTCTATGCTCGCGTAGCTGTGCGCGGCCACCCTGGCAATCACGCCCTGGTGATTCTGATTTCCACACATGAAGTCAAGCTTCTTCTGGTCCGTTTCCTTTACGATGATGCCTGCGTCGCGGCACATGCTTATTATCTTGCCCACGGACCCGCTGCGCTCGCCCTTCGCGACGTACAGAGTATCCACTTCTCTTCCTGCTTTCAGGGCCTCCATCACCGGGTTTCTGCCGATGATGAGTTCGCTCTGAAACTCAGTTGTCTGCTGTTCCCTCATTTATTAGCCCCCAAAACGGCATATATAGACATTATATAGAATAAAGTATACCACCTATAGTGGTTTTTCGCAATACTATTGATTTTAATTGTATTTTTTAATATAATATTAAGGTGGTAAGCAGAGTAACTTTTGTTTGACCATATGGCGTGTGGGTCCTGTGCGACAGGGCATCGTGAACCATGTCAGGCGGGGAACCGAGCAGCATTAAGCGAACAGCTTTGTGCGCCACAGTCCGCCTGCGCGCTATATGGTCAAGTGAAAGACCTCTGCTTTATTTTTTGACATGGAGGAGTAAAACGTGTATCAGGCTTTGTACAGAAAATGGCGTCCTCAGGTCTTTGCCGACGTTGTCGGCCAGGAGCACATAACGCGAACCCTCATCAACGAGATTGAGACCGGCAGGCACTCACATGCCTACCTCTTCACCGGTTCGCGGGGCACCGGCAAGACCACCTGCGCGAAAATCTTCGCCAAGGCGGTCAACTGCGAGCATCCCGTAAACGGTGACCCGTGCAACGAGTGCCCGACCTGCAAAGGCATAGACAGCGGAGCCATAATGGACGTCATCGAAATAGACGCGGCCTCAAACAACGGCGTGGACAATATCCGCGACATCCGTGACGAGGCCAACTTCACGCCGGTCGGCGGCAAGTACCGCGTCTATATCATCGACGAGGTCCACATGCTCTCGACAGGTGCGTTCAACGCCCTTCTCAAGACACTTGAAGAACCCCCTGCACACGTAAAATTCATCCTCGCCACAACAGAGGTCCACAAGCTTCCGGCGACCATCCTCTCACGCTGTCAGCGCTTTGACTTCCGCCGCATCACACCGGAGGACATAGCAAAGCGCCTCTCCTATGTCGCCGAACGCGAGGACCTGATTCTCGAGCCCGACGCGGCACAGCTCATAGCCCGTCTCGCTGACGGCGCGCTCCGTGACGCACTGTCAATCCTTGACCAGTGCATAGGCCACTCGCGCCACATAACGCTCGACGTGGTAAATGCCACCGTCGGCCTCGCCGGCAAGGAGTACCTCTTTGCTCTCGGCACAAGCATTTTAAACAAGGACGGAGCCTCCGCCCTCACACAGATAAATCTGCTCCACAACAACTCGTGTGACATGGAGCGTCTCTGCAACGAACTCACAAACCACTTCAGGAACCTGATGATCTGCAAGGCCGTCAAGAATCCCGAGGACCTTGTAATCAGCTCTAAGGAGGAACTTGCGGAGTATAAGCGTATTTCCGCCGCCTACTCAATGGACTTCATCCTTGAGGTATTAAACGTACTCGGCGACACGCTCTCAAACCTGCGCCGCGGACTAAACCGCCGCGTGGAGATGGAAATGGCAATAATCCGCCTCTGCAACAGCGGGACCGAATCGCTGCTGCCGAACGCGGAACCCATAGAAGTGAAGCCGCTCGAGGTGCCGAAGCCGGTTGTATTTGAACCCGCTCCGCTCCCCAACCCGGAACCTAAGCCGGAGCCCGAACCGGAACCGATTCCCGAACCTGAACCGGAACCGATTCCCGAACCGGAACCCGAGCCGGAGCCCATACCAATACCTGAGTCCGAGCCCGAACCGGCTTTAACCTTCGACTTCACTCCGGAGGAGATACCCTTCCCGGATCTTCCCGAGCCTGAGCCCGCGATAGAGGACTATCTCCCGGCTGACGAACCTGAATCCTCAGAACCCGCAGCCGAGAATGAGGCCTCCGTTGAGGATTACATCCCCTCAGAAGGCGCTCTGCCGACAGAGACATGGAACGCCATAATCCGTGAGGTCGTCACGACCGACAAGGTGCTCATAGGTTCCATGAACAGCGCCAGAGCCCACAGGAAGGGCGACTGCCTCGTTGTCGAGACCGACAACGTCCTGCTCCGTCGCTTCCTTCCTCAGGATTACCACAACGGAGTCATCCGTGACGCAATCAGGACGGTCCTCGGCGAGGACCTCTACGTCCGCCTTGCGGCCGACGGCGAGTTCGCCTCGGAGCCCGAACCGGCACCCCAGCCGGAACCCGAGCCGATTCCCGAGCCGGAGCCCATTCCGGAGCCGGAACCCGAGCCCGAGCCGATTCCCGAACCGGAACCTGAACCCGAGCCCATCCCTGAGACCGAACCTGAACCGGCCCCCAAGGCAGAGAACTCCTCAACCTCTATCTTCGAGGAACTCTTAGGCGACGAAAAGAAGGAAGATGAGGACCCCCTCGACGCCTTCCTCGACCAGCTTGAAGGTCAGACAGATTTCAGCCTCTTCATTGAGGATTAAGGAGTAAAAGATGAAAGCAAGAATACCGAACCAGGGCGGCATGAACCAGGCCGCAATGATGAAACAGCTCCAGCAGATGCAGGACAATATGGAGACCACACAGAAGGAGATTGAGGAGACCGAGTTCACCGCTTCATCAGGCGGCGGAGCCGTTGAGGTTTCAGTCACCGGTGCCCACGAGGTAAAATCAATCAAAATCCAGCCCGATGTCGTTGACCCCGAAGATGTCGAGATGCTTGAGGATATGCTCATTGCCGCTCTCAACGAGGCCACACGCAAGGCTAAAGAGACTATGGACCGTGAAATCGGCAAGATTACCGGCGGTATGAACATACCGGGTCTCGGATTA
The DNA here is from genome assembly GCA_017451425.1 of Clostridia bacterium. Taxonomy (GTDB): domain Bacteria; phylum Bacillota; class Clostridia; order Oscillospirales; family Acutalibacteraceae; genus UBA1227. Next base: position 10,807 of record JAFSPP010000034.1, read on the forward strand.
TGAGTCTCGGATACGATGTAGCCGCTCTCGAAGAGCTGATAAACCAGTTTGAGCGTATGCCCGGCATAGGCAGGAAAAGCGCGCAGCGAATGGCTTTCTATGTCCTCGACATGGACCATGACGCCGCGAAGAAGTTCGCCTCTGCCATAGAGAATGCGCACGAGAGCATAAAGCAGTGTTCCGTCTGCTGCAATCTGACAGAGAACGAGACATGCTCTATCTGCCAGAACGAGACACGCAACAAAAAGATTGTCTGCGTGGTCGAGGACCCGCGTGACGTCATGGCAATTGAGCGCACTCACGAGTTTGACGGCACTTATCATGTCCTTCACGGAGCTATCTCTCCCGCTGACGGCATAGGCCCCGAGGAGCTCACAATAAAACAGCTTCTCGCCCGTCTCGACGGCGTCGAAGAGGTTATCATGGCCACAAATCCCACCGTCACCGGTGAGGCGACGGCCATGTATGTCTCGCGTCTCTTAAAGCCCCTCGGCATTAAGGTCACGCGCCTCGCCTACGGCGTACCCGTCGGCGCTGACCTCGAATATGCCGATGAGGTCACCTTAACGCGCGCCATGGAAGGCCGTCGCGAAATCTGATGTCCGAATTTCGGTATTGCATTTTAACTTAAATCTGTTATTATATATTTCCTGCCACAGCGGAGAAAGGAAGTGAACGTGGTGGCTAAAAAGGAAAACAACGGCCTTACAACCGTTGCTACCAACAAAAAGGCCTACCACGAATACTTCGTAGTCGACAGTTTCGAGGCAGGCATAGAGCTCTTCGGAACGGAGGTAAAATCCGTCCGTCAGGGCAAGATCAACTTAAAGGACTCCTGGTGCAACATAAAAGACGGCGAGATGTTTGTCAACGGCATGCACATCTCCCCTTACGATCACGGCAACATCTTCAACCGTGACCCGATGAGAAGCAGACGCCTTCTTATGCACAAAAAGGAGATAAACAAACTCTTTGCCGAGGTGCAGCAGGAAGGTATGACCCTCATACCTCTCTCAGCTTACTTCAACCGCGGCCGCCTCAAAATCCAGGTCGGCCTCTGCAAAGGTAAGCACACCTACGACAAGCGCGCAACCATCGCCAAACGCGATGCGGATTTGGAAGCAAGAAGAGCCCTTAAGGAACGAAATAACTGAATAAATCCTTCGGATACCCCTCGTCGGGCACCTGAAGGTACCCGACGAGGGGATGAAAGGATTTCGACGGAGATCTTGCAGCATGATAAGCGAGTAGCGGCGCAGAGACCGCTATAAAACTCTGCACTTAAATAATAACTGACGAAAAACCAGTTCTTAAGGCTGCTTAATTTAAGCGACCCGTCCTGCTCTTGAGTACCGCGGCTTGAGTCCGGGCGTCGATCAGCGGTGAACGTGAACGGATGAGTGCCCCTTCATCCGTCATGACCTTGGGGCTACCGTAAGCTTCTGCCCGTCTATCGGCGGTTGCCGAGGGGAATCTTCATAGGTAGAATACACTCGTAGAAATTTGTGTGAATGGGTTTTCGGACGCGGTTTCGATTACCGCCATCTCCACCACAGAAAAAGGCAGCAGGTTTTCCTGCTGCCTTTTTGTTTTTGTTATTTCTCTTCTCTTAAAAGTGCGAGGACTGCATTGCCGTGGTGGCGTTCATCGCTCTTTACGGTCTTGACCTCGTCATACTTCTTTGCGACCGGTCTGTACTTCCAGACGGCCTGATACTCACCAAGTGCTATCAGCGGATATACGGCCTTCTTGCCGAGTACCTTGTACATGAAAGGAACTGCAATTGCCTTTGTCTTCTTGGGCTTGAGGGACTCATCCTTCGTGAATGCGAAGAAGACATCCGCATGGCGCTGCTCGTCTTTTGCGAGACGCTCAAAGGTCTTTCTGTCCCTGTCATCGGTTACTGCAGCGGCAAGTTTCTCATACATGAGTACTGCATCCAGTTCGCCCTGCTGAGCGTAGAGGAAAGCTGCCATATCGTCCTTTTTCTTTTTAAATATTCCCATTTTGTGTACCTCCGTCTGTTTGGGATTATTTCAAATGAACATCATTGCCGTCTGCGGTGGGCAGATTCAGCATACGTGTTATTACACTGAGCATGAAAGCGCCGTAGATTTTGGTCTCATGCGATATCGGTAAGTTTAAGATACCTGACCTTACGAAGTGCCAGGAAGTTGACTAATACACTGAAAATTATTGTTATGAGTATTGCAAGGAGCATGGCCGTAGGCCTGGGTTCGTGGATGTAATGCGATCCTACACCTTCAAGGAGCATGATTACACGGTATCCGAGAAGCATTCCCGCTCCGAGACCGAGGATTATACCTACGATATTTGACACAACTGTCTCACGAAGGATGTAGCCGATTGCCTCCTTCACGGTGAAGCCGTTTACACGCATGATTGTGAGTTCTCTTCGTTTCTGGTTTACATGCATCGTAACGAGATTCAGGATGATGAAGTATGCCATGACGCCCGCGATAACCACCATGAGAAGGGCTATAAGGTCAAGCGCGGATGCCAGATTTCTGTACTCATCATGTGTCTCAAGCGAATAAGCCGTGCTCTCAACACCGTCTGTCGAAGAGAGTATTCTTTTTACGCTCTCCGCCGTGGCGTTCTTATTGATTGTGAGCAGGGTGTTATTCTCCGGAACCTCGCCGAAAATACTCTCATATGTCTTCTCATTCATGAGTATTTCACGGCCGAAATAGTTTTTGAATGTTCCGGCGACCTTTGCGCTGTGCGGCTGCATGTTCCTGTCATATACAATGAATGTGTCTCCCGCTTTGAAGTCGACCTTGTCCAGAAGTCCGCTGAACACCCATATACCTTCGGCATCGGCATCAATCTTCTCCCCGGCAGTTCCGTCCGCCGCAGCGAAGAAGGACTGGATTGCGTCGAGATCGCCGCAATAGATGAGGCCGGGTTTTATAGAGCCGGCGGCCACAAACGGCATATCCGCCGTCATCAGGGCAAAGGTGTCGGCTCCGGCACTTTCAAGCCGTGTCTGTGTAACAGGCAGCTGCTTTTCTGCCGCATCGTCGGAGAAGATCGTAATTGAATCGTAATGGGTTATTTCAGTAAACTGGCGGTCAATCGCCTGAACAATGGCAATACGCATTGTAAAGCCTCCGACAAGGAGGGCACAGCATCCCGCAATGCTGACGATTGTTACGGCCACGCGCTTCTTGTCCGTCAGCATGTTGAGCAGGATAAGACGCGTATAGAGAGATTTCGATGATGCCTTTCCGCTCTTTTTGCTTGTGCCGGGAGCCTTGTCCTGCATGAGGTTCATCGCGCTTGAGCGAAGAAGAACCGAGCACGCACTCCAGACGGCAACTGTCGCGAGTATGATACCGCAGACAATTACTATCAGCGACATCAGGAGAATGAAGGCTTTGTGCGAACATTCAAAATTATAGAATCTGCCGTATGTCACGGTGAGTATGGGCTGAATCAGGAAGTATCCGCCGACAACGCCGAGAATCATACCGATTATTGTGCCGCCTACACCGAACATGAGATACTTTTGGAATATCTCTCTCCGGTAAAGACCGAGCGCCTTGGTGGCACCGACGAGTTTTCTCTGCTCGTCCACTATACGTCCGATTGTCGCGTATATTACCAGGGCACCGACAAGTATGAAGATAAGGGCAAATGTAATACCCATGTCGGAAATATTCTTTACTGATGAGTCAATCATACCGTAGGACCCGTTTCCGCCGGGACCGAGAACAACCCACTGACAGGGGTCGACACCGGAAAGTCGCGCCTTGGCCTTCTCAAGCTCGGCGAGGCCGAGATTGTACTCATTGAGGCCCGCCTCATACTGCGCAAGGCCGTCGTTGTATTTGCTCCAGCCGTAGTCGAGGGCCACGCGTGCGTTTCTGTACTCGGTGCGGCCGGCATTCCACTGTGCCTTGCCGTCTTTAAGTTGAGCGAGTGCGGCAAGGTACTCCGCGTGCTTCTCGTCCCAGAGACGCGCGGCGCCCGCAAACTGCTCATATTTATTGTCAAAGTTGTTGTATGTCTCCGTAATCTTACGGGCGACAGCCTGAATGATTCCCTCCTCCGGGAATATCTCTATTACGCCGTACACCTTTTCAGCCGCAGCAAGAATCTGCTCTTCCGTAATGCCCTGCTGCAGAAGACTGGAAAGAACAAATGAGATATGGCCCAGCATCGGTTCATTGAGATCAATGTAGTGGTGCTGCAGAAGATAAAGCCTTGTTGCGGTGAGATTCGGGTCGTCCACATCGAATGTGTCCGTGGGAGATCCCCATTTAACCGCATCTACGAATTCCTGTCCGAGTCCTTTCCTGATTGCATCTTTGACATTTTCACGGACAGTGTTTTTTGCATCGTCAATGGACCTGTAGCCCTCAGTGAGCTGAGCCCTTGCCTCGGCGAGTTTCTTCTCGGCATCGGAAATTTCTTTTTCCTTCTCCGAAAGCAGCTTGCCGCCGTCGGCATACTCCTGCTCACGGGCATCAAGTTCAGCCTTGCCGGCATCGAGTTCGGCCTTCGCCGCGTCAAGCTGAGTCTTTGCCTCTTTCAGCTGCTCCTCACCATCTGCAATCTGGGCATTGTACTTGTCCATGATTGCGTCCGTGCGACGGTCAGTCTGGGTATCGGCAAGCGCTTCGATTTTATCCAGCACACCTTCTGTATATGCCTTGTAATCCGCGCCGAAACGGTTCGTTCCGATAACGTCTTTGAAGCCCGCAACAGCCTTCATGCCGCAGCCGTCGAGCGATTCGCGGTCAAATGCATCCGGCAGAACCGTCACATACCGTGCACCGGGCATGGCCATCATGTTTACGGCATGATCGGCATTCATGGAGAGACCGCATACTTTGAATTCCTCGCCTTTGAGATAGGCGGCATCCTTTATTGTAATCTTATCTCCTTCACGGATGTCGTTTTTTCCTGCCAGTTCAAAATCTATGAGGCATTCGTCCGCGGACTTCGGAAGACGTCCGGAGACAAGTGACGGTACGTTTACTTCCTTCGTCAGGGAAACCACGCTGACAGATATGTCCTCGTTACCTTTTTTCAGTGTTCCGTAGGACTGCCATACAAGTTCGGCATTTTCAACACCGTCTATCTCCTTTAAGGCCTTCAGGTCCTCTTCGGAGACGAGAAGTGACGAGACTATCTCCACATCACGGAATTTGACCGAGTCATAGAACCTGCTCGCGTTACCCGATATTGCTTCCGACGCGAAGTTCAGACCGGTATATGCCATAACCGCCATAGCGGCGATTATGACAATTGACAGAAACGATACCTTCTGCCTGCTTATATTCCTTAAGGAATCTTTGAGTTGTGTTTTCTTCATACAATCACCATACCAGTTCTTCAGCATGGAGCGGATGGAGATTACGCTTAATGCTCGCTATTTTCCCCGAGCGGACCTTTACGACGCGGTCCGCCATCTTCGCGATTTCAGGGTTGTGGGTTACCATCATGACGGTTGTACCCTCGTCGCGGACAATGTCCTCGACGACCTTTAAAACCTCAATGCTGGTGGTATAGTCGAGCGCCGCCGTCGGCTCGTCGGCCAGGATGAGTTTCGGGCGTTTGACTATGGCGCGTGCTATGGACACGCGCTGCTGCTGTCCGCCCGAAAGCTGGCCGGGATAGTTGTCGGCGCGATCGGAAAGATTTACCTTTGCAATGGCCTCGGCGGAGTCCATGGGCTCGTCCACGAGCTCAGCCACAAACCTTACGTTTTCAACGGCGGTAAGGTTCGGCATGAGGTTGTATGACTGGAAGATAAAGCCTATGTATTTTCTTCGGAACTCGGTGAGATCGGCATCCGTGGGATGTGAGAAATCCTTCTCCTCCACGAGAAGCTTGCCGTCCGTCAGGGCTTCCATTCCGCCGACGATATTCATCATCGTCGACTTTCCGCAGCCCGATTCACCGAGCACTACGACAAACTCGTTCTTGTAGATGTCGAGATTTATGCCTTTGAGCACCTGAAGAACTCCATCGCCCGAGGGGAATTCCTTGGTGACGTCCCTCAGGGAGATCAGGACCTCTTTTTCCTCCTCTTCGGGGATGATGAGACCCTTCTCGTCAATTGTCATGGCGGCGAGTGAAGCCATGCGCTCACAGAGCTGAAGCTCCTCCTCGGTGTATTCGGTGCCGTCGTTCTTGTTTATAAGCTGAACGCAGCCTATGATGTCATTCAAGTTGTTCAGCGGCACGCAGATCATGGTCTTTGCCTCAATGCCGCTGTCTTCAAAGACAGAGCCCTCAAAGCGCGGATCATTCTGCGGATCGGTTACGAGGATTGATTTTCCCGTCTTCGTTACGACACCTTCAAGACCTATGCCGTTTTCGACACTGATATTTGAAATGTCAGCCGGTCCGACATGAAAAACCGGGGACAATCTGTCCGTCTTGGGGTCAAGATACCAGATTGCGCCCGCCTCGCTGTCAAGCTCCCTGATGATAATCTCAAGGCTTCCGGATAAGGCCTCGTCCAGATTATCCACTTCAAGCAGCTGCTCCATTATTTTCCAGGTTGCTTTTGTAAATCTGTTGTTTTCCGCCACTTTATATCCTCCATTCGTTATCGGTAAAATACGTGATAATTATATCAATTTTACATTTATTATGACAATGTAAATCCTCCACAATATATGCTATAATATTTCTACATTCATATAAGAGGTAATTGCCATGAAACTTAAATGTCAATACTGCGATCACTATATTACGGACACCGATGAGCGGTGTCCGAACTGCGGAGCGCCCAACCCGTCTCTCAAGAGGAATGCGGTAAAGATACCGCAGACGATTGAAGAGCTTCAGGCCTTCGCGCAGCAGCACAATCTCCCCCTCGAGAAGATGCACTTCCATCTCGGCGAGGACTATAAAGAGCCGAAGGCCTTCGGTATCTACAAGGACGACAAGGGCAACTTTGTCGTCTACAAGAACAAGGCCGACGGCACAAGAGCCGTACGCTACGAGGGCAAGGATGAGGCCTATGCGGTAAATGAAATTTACCAGAAGATGAAGGCCGAAATCATCGAGGAGCGCCAGTACAGCGCCGACCATCCGGTGCACAAGACAGGCTCCGGCTCGGGTAAAAACAAGCGCACCCGCAAGAGCACCACGCCTTCGATAATGAAAATCCTGGGCATAATCTTCGGTGCATACATGTCAATCGGCATAATCATAGGCATAATTACAGCCATCTTCGCGGGCAATGTCAAGAACACCGGTTACTACAAGTATGATGACACTCTCTACTATCAGAGAAACGGCAACTGGTACTACTACGATGAAGACTACGGTGACTGGTACGCAACCACCGTTGACGACGAACTGAACGACAACTATGATGACTACTTTGAATCATACAGTTATGATGACAGCTACGGCGGTTCAGACTACTCCTCCAGCGACAGTTACTATGACAACTACTACGACACGGACAACAACTGGGACGATGACTGGGACGATGACGACTGGGACTACGACTCAAGCTCGGACTGGGATTCCGGCTGGGACTCAGGCTATGATTCCGACTGGGACTCCGACTGGTAATACGAGGTAGCTTATGTTCAAGAAAAAACACTCGGGCAATGTAGTAATTGCCGGCATGGGCCAGGGCGGCCTTGTCGCCGCCTCATATCTGGCACTGAACGGTTACAAAGTTGATGTTTTTGAAAAGGCAAAGAAGGGCGAGGTAAGTTACCCCTGGTATGACGACATAACCTTCAATATCTTTGAAAAGGTCGGCATACCCGCTCCGCCGCGCGAGTGCTATACGCAGAAGAGCAAGTGGCTCTTCGTCTCGCCCGACGAGAAAAACTCCCTCGCGGTGCCTCCGATGCCGTCCATGGTTGAGGTCTCAGTCTCGAGGCGCGGCCTTGCCCAGCACCTCTGTGACCTCGCCGAAGGCGCGGGCTGCACCCTCCACTACGGCGAAGCCGTTGAGGAGCTCCTGCTCTCAGGCGACACGGTTGTCGGCGTAAAGACATCGAAGAAAAAATACAATGCCGATCTTGTAATTGACGCCTCGGGCCTGCACTCTAAACTTCGCAGGCAAGTGCCGAAGAAATTCGGCATACAGGCGGAGCCTGCACATGACGACCTCATGAGCGGATACCGCGCATTCTACAAGCGCCGTCCGGGATCCGCGACACCCGATCCCGAGAGCACACTCTATGTCATGCACAAGGACGGCCCCGGCATAAGCTGGTGCAACTTAAACGACCGCGATGAGGTCGACATGCTCTGCCTGCGTATAGGCGGCATGACAAAGGACGAGTACAGCGAGCTTGCCGCCGCACTCAAAGCCAACCACGACATGGTCTCTGACGAGGCAATCATGCCGCCCCGTCCGGTGGACGTCGGCGTAAGGTACACCATGTCGAGGCTCGTGGCGGACGGATACGCCGCCGTAGGCGACAGCGCATTCATGACAATGCCCTTCATGGGCAGCGGCATTGAGGCCTCAATGCAGGCCGGCCGCATGCTTGCCGAGACCGTCGTAAACGGCGGAAGAGACCGCTTCACGGCGAAGAACCTCTGGAACTACCAGGTTACCTTCTTCAGGAAGCTGGGCGCGCTCTATATGGCAATAGACATCGTGAAGCGCTACGTCCTCTTCCTCGACCCGAAGACGGTAAACTGGGTCTTCGGCTGCGGCGCGGTTACATCGGAAGATATGAAGCTCCTCTCGACAGACGAGAACAACAAGGCTTCAATCTCCCTGTTCCAAATCATAAAGAAAGTCGGTATACTGCTCTCCAGGCCGAAGCTCATAGCAGGCCTTTTAGGCGCTGTCATCCGCGCGGCACTCGGACTCTTCATGGCAATGAGACTCCCGAAGAAATACAATGAAAAAGAGATTGCCGAGTGGCAGAGAGAATATGAAAAGTGCATAAAGCACGTGAAATAAAAGTGAGGTAAATTTATGGCTACAAAAACTGAAGATCTCGGCGCTCTCCGCGTCGGCCAGACAGTCAGGATAGGCTTCGCCTTCCTCTCAATCTGCGCATTCTGGCAGCTCTACAACAACATTGTACCGCTCATCCTTACCGGCACCTTCCACCTCGGTGAGACAATCTCCGGTGTCATCATGGCGGCGGACAATGTACTCGGTCTCTTCCTGCTTCCGCTCTTCGGAACAATCTCCGACAAGTGCAAGAGCAAGATGGGCCGCCGTAAACCCTTCGTGCTCTTCGGCACAATAGCCGCTGTTGTACTCATGGTTTTAATACCTCTCATTGACAACAGCTACTTCGCAAACCCCTCAGCCGGCAAGAAGATTCTCTTCATCGCCGTGCTCGGTGCGCTCCTTGTTGCCATGGGCACATACAGAAGCCCTGCCGTCGCCCTCATGCCCGACCTTACACCCAAGGCCAAGAGATCACAGGGTAACGCCATAATCAACCTCATGGGCGCCGTCGGCGGCATCATCTACCTCGGACTCGCCGCCGTTTTATACCCCGCTTCCAAGACTGAGGGCCTTGACCATGTAAACTACATGCTCCTCTTCCTCCTTGTCGCGGGCATAATGATAGCGGCTCTCATCATCCTCATGATCACCGTCAACGAGACCAAGGTCATGAAGGAGATGGAGGAATACGAGAAGATGCACCCCGAGGAGAACCTCGCGGTTGACGACGGCTCCGGTAACGAAGTACTTCCCGCTGCCGTAAAGAAGAGTCTCATCTTCCTTCTCTTCTCGGTAGCCCTCTGGTTTGTATCCTACAACGCGGTTGAAACCTGGTTTACAAAGTTTGCCGAGGTAACCTGGGGCAAGGGCATAGGCGGTGCCTCCACCTGCCTGCTCATTGCCAATGCAGGTGCCATCATCTCCTACATCCCCGTAGGCGTAATCTCCGGCAAGATAGGCAGAAAGAAGAGCATTCTCGGCGGTATCATCATCATGACCTGCTGCTACCTCTTCGGTCTGTGGTTCACATCCACACACGACCACTTCGCCACCCTCCTCTATGCCATCTTCGCACTGATAGGCATGGGCTGGGCCGCGATCAACGTAAACTCACTGCCCATGGTACTTGAGATGTGCAAGGGCAGCGATGTAGGTAAATTCACAGGCTATTACTACACCTTCTCAATGACAGCTCAGACAATCACTCCGATTCTCTGCGGCTTCCTCCTTGAGCACATAGGCTACAACATCTACTTCGTATATGCTGCAGCCTTCATGATCTTCGCATTCTGCACGATGATCTTTGTAAAACACGGTGACGCAAAAGTCGGAAAGACGGGCCTTGAGGCCTTCGATGTGGATGACTGATATGACTGACACTAAAATCTGGGCTCATCGCGGTGCTTCGGGCTATGCTCCCGAGAACACGATGATATCCTTTAAAAAAGCCCTCGAGATGGGTGCCGACGGCATCGAACTCGACATACAGCTTACAAAAGACGGTGAGATGGTCGTCATACATGACGAGACCGTGGACCGTACGTCGAACGGCCGGGGCTGGGTCAAAGACCTGACCCTTTCCGAACTGCGCGCTTTGAGTTTCAACTATCAAAACGGCGCATTCGGCTTTGACCCCAAGGCCGCCGACCGTGAACCGGTCCCGGTCTATCCGGAATACGGAAAGGTTGAAATCCCTACAATGGAAGAGGTCCTGAAACTCTGGTGTGACACTGACAAAACCATCGACATAGAGATTAAAACCGGCATAGTCTTCTACGAGGACATAGAGAGAAAAATCCTCGAACTCGTAAAGAAATACGGCATGGAGGACAGGGTCTGCTACTCCTCCTTCAACCACTCCACTATGCTGAAGATAAAGGAGCTCAATCCCGAGGCACAGTGCGGTTTCCTCTATGCCGACGGCCCGCTTGAGATGCCGGAATACGCGAAAAAATACGGCATGGATTCCGTAAATCCCGCCATATACAACCTTCAGTATCCGGATTTCATAAAGCAGTGCAAGGAGCGCGGCCTTAAAATCTATCCCTGGACCGTAAACGAGTCCGAGCACATGGGAATGTGCTTCAAAATGGGCGTGGATGCCCTAATCACCAACTATCCCGATGTCGCAAGACAGGTAATGGAGAAGGTACAAAATGAGAACTGAGCTTTTCGGCGAAGAAAACTTTGAAGAAAAAATGCAGACCGCGGTAAAGCCCTGGCTTGCCGCCACTGTCAGAGACGGTTATTTCACCGCATCTGACGGTGCAAAACTCCATTACCATTTCGCCATCCCCGAAAACGCCAAAGCCGCAATAATCCTCGTTCACGGCTACTGCGAATTCTACGGAAAATACCACGAACTCTCATACTATCTCTTCAATGAAGGCTACGCATTTTTCTTCATGGAACAGCGCGGATACGGCTACTCCCACAGGGATGCCAGGCGAAAGGACTTCGTATACATCGACTCATTCGACACATATGCAAAGGACCTCAAGGAGTTCTTTGACAATGTGGTAAACAAGGAAGCACCTGACCTTAAAAAATTCATCCTGTCCCACTCAATGGGCGGTGCGGTCACAACCACCTTCCTTGAGCAATACGGCAAAGAGATAAACATAACCGCTGCGGTCCTCTGCTCTCCCCTCATAAAGATGGAGACCAAAGGTATTCCCGCAGCACCGATTATTGCTTACCTCTCCCTGATGATTCTCCTCGGGAAGAAGTACGCCCCCTTCACCAAGAAGGACGGCTTCAACCCTGTTGAGAACTTCCCCGCCTCCGGCACGCTCTCCGCGGTGCGGTACCACTACCTCTTCGAGCAGCGCCTCAACGACGAAAACTTCCGCACCTGGTCCGCCACCTACGGCTGGTCAAAAGCCGCCCTCAAAGGTACCCGGAAACTTCAGAAACACCTCGGGGAAATCCAGACCGACCTTCTCCTCCTCACCGCAGGCAGAGAAAACCAGGTCAGCCCCAAGGGCTTTGACCTTCTCATAAAGAAGGCACCCAATATAACAGCCCTTCACTTCCCCGGCTCCAAACACGAAATCTTCAACTCCACAGACGAAGACCGCGAACGCTTCTACACTGAAGTCTTCAACTTCTTCGAAGAACACTTATAAGCAAAAAAGACCTCTTACGACTGTAAGAGGTCTTTTTATTTTGCTTATTTCCTGTTTTTGACGCAGGTTTCAAGGTTTATTGCGTCATAGACGTCTTTGTCAAAGAGGTCGCAGACTTCCCTGTACTTCTCAAGGGGAAGGGTTTCAAGGGTCTGATCTGTCTTGATACAGAGGGCGACGAGTTCGCCGGTGGCTTTGTAGGCATCCCTGAAGGGGAGGCCTTTTTTGGTGAGGTAGTCGGCGCAGTCGGTGGCGTTTATAAAGCCCTTGGCTGCGGCGTTTCTCATGTTTTCCTTGTTAACCGTCATTGTGGCGAGCATGGGGGTGAAGGCGGTGAGGCACATCTCGACTGTGTCAAAGGCGTCAAAGATGGCTTCCTTGTCCTCCTGCATGTCCTTGTTGTATGCGAGGGGGAGGCCCTTCATGACGGTGAGGAGAGTCAAAAGGTCGCCGAAGACACGGCCGGACTTGCCGCGGACGAGTTCGGGAATGTCCGGATTCTTCTTCTGCGGCATTATCGACGAGCCGGTCGAATAGGCGTCATCGAGCTCGACGAACTTGAACTCCCACGAGCACCAGAGAATAATCTCCTCGGAAAACCTTGAAAGATGCATCATTATTATGCTTAAGGCATTTGCGAGTTCAATACAGAAGTCCCTGTCGGAGACCGCGTCAAGAGTGTTCTCGCAGATGCCGTCAAAGTCGAGTGCCTTTGCGACAAGCATTCTGTCAGTCGGGTAAGTTGTACCCGCGAGGGCGCCCGCTCCGAGCGGTGAGAAGTTCATCCTCTTCTTGGCATCGTTTAAGCGGTCGAGATCCCTTCTGAACATCTCGCTGTATGCACCGAGATGCTTTTTGAAGGTTATCGGCTGCGCTCTCTGGAGATGGGTGTAGCCGGGCATGATTGTGTTTTCATGCTCATCTGCCTTCTTATTTATTGTATTTATGAGATTTTCGAGGAGGACCTGAACTTTTTCAGTCTCCTTCCTCAGGGTGAGACGGATATCAAGGGCAACCTGGTCGTTTCTGGACCTGCCTGTGTGCAGTTTCTTGCCTGCATCGCCTATTCTCTTTGTGAGTTCCGCCTCAACGAAGGTATGAATGTCTTCGGCGGAAGGGTCGATTTCAAGCTTTCCGCTGTCTATGTCGGAGAGAATGCCCTCAAGACCGGCGAGAATCTCCGCACCGTCAGCCTTGTCGATTATTCCCTGTGCTACGAGCATGGTCGCATGCGCCATACTGCCCATGATGTCCTCGTTATACATCCTTTTGTCGAAGGATATTGAGGAGTTGAAATCGTTCGTCTCCTTCGCGATTTCCTTTTCAAACCGTCCTGTCCAGAGTTTCATAAAATCTCAGTCCTTTGTGTTTCCTCGGTAATATTTAACGTAATTATATGCATATGAGTGCATAAAGTCAAGAAAATATGCAGAATTTTGCATAAAAATTCATATCACAAACAATGTATTCTGTGGTATACTATAGTGTATACTATTTGTTAGTCTATTTTAAAAGGAGCATTAAGTCAACCAATGGGACTTTTTTCCGGAATATTCGGTGATTATTCATCGAAGCAGATTAAAAAAATCAATCCTATCAAGGATAAGGTGCTGGCCCTTGAGGATCAGTACCGCGCAATGAGCGATGAGGAGCTCAAGGCGGTCACTCCCGCCCTTAAAGCCCGTCTCGCCAACGGAGAGACGCTCGACGACATTCTACCTGAGGCTTTTGCCGCGTGTATTGAAGCCTCGGACCGTGTCCTCGGCATGCGCCACTACCCCGTACAGATTATCGGCGGTATCATCCTTCACAACGGCGGTATTTCAGAGATGAAGACCGGTGAAGGTAAGACACTCGTCGCCACCCTGCCTGCCTATCTGAATGCGCTCGCGGGCGAGGGCGTACACATTGTAACAGTCAACGACTACCTCGCCCGCCGCGACTCCGAGTGGATGGGCAAGGTCTACCGTTTCCTCGGTCTCGAGGTCGGTCTTATTGTCAACGGCCTTGACAACGAGGAGCGTAAAAAGGCTTACAATGCGGACATCACCTATGGTACGAACAACGAATTCGGTTTCGACTACCTCCGTGACAACATGGTCTCCTACAAGAAGGACAAGGTACAGAGACCCCCGAACTACGCCATCGTCGACGAGGTCGACTCAATCCTCATAGATGAGGCCAGAACACCCCTCATCATCTCCGGCATGGGCTCAGAGTCAACCGAGCTCTACAAGCTTGCAGACAACTTCGTAAAGACGCTCACCATGACCAAGATCAAGGAGCAGAACGACAAGCAGGAGTACGAAGATTCAGGTGACGGTGACTATATCGTCGATGAGAAGGCCAAGACGGCCACACTCGCTCAGAGCGGTGTCGCCAAGGCTGAGGCCTACTTCAATGTTGAAAACCTGATGGATGCCGAAAACTCGACCATCCTTCATCACATAAACCAGGCAATCAAGGCCCACGGTGTAATGCATCGCGACGTAGACTATGTCGTAAAAGACGGTGAAGTCTTAATCGTCGACGAGTTCACCGGCCGTATCATGCTCGGCCGCCGTTACAACGAAGGTCTCCACCAGGCGATTGAGGCCAAGGAGCACGTAAATGTCCGCAGAGAGTCCAAGACCCTCGCCACAATCACCTTCCAGAACTACTTCCGTCTCTACAAGAAACTTGCCGGTATGACCGGTACCGCCATGACAGAGGCTGACGAGTTCTCTGAAATCTACGGCCTCTTCCCGGTTGAAGTACCGACGAACAAGCCGATGATCCGTATTGACAACCCGGATGTCATCTACAAGACCGAGGCCGCGAAGTTCAATGCGGTAATAGACCGTATCATAGAGTGCCACGAGAAGGGCCAGCCCGTCCTCGTAGGTACGGTAAATATCGAGAAGTCTGAACTTCTCTCCAAGCTGCTTAAAAAGCGCGGCATAAAGCACGAAGTGCTCAACGCGAAGAACCATGAGCGCGAAGCTGAAATTATAGCCCAGGCCGGTAAATACGGTTCCGTCACGATAGCGACGAACATGGCCGGCCGTGGTACCGATATCATGCTCGGCGGTAACCCCGAATTCCTCGCGAAGGCCAAGCTTCGCGCCAAGGGCTACACCGACGAGGTCATAGCCGAAGCCACCGGCTTCGCGTCCACAGACAACGAGGAGATCCTCGCGGCGCGTGCCGACTTCGCTGAATTCGAATCCGCATTCAAGGAAGAAATAAAGGACGAAGCCGAAAAGGTAAAGGCCGCGGGCGGCCTCTACATCGTCGGTACGGAGCGCCACGAGGCACGCCGAATCGACAACCAGCTGCGCGGCCGTTCAGGTCGTCAGGGCGACCCCGGTGAGTCCCAGTTCTTCCTCTCAATGGAGGACGACCTGCTCCGTCTCTTCGGCGGCGACCGCATGTACAGAATCATGGAGGCCATGAATATCGACGAAAACCTGCCGATAGAGGTCAAACTGATTTCCAACACCGTCGAATCCGCTCAGAAGAAACTCGAGTCACAGAACTACGCTATACGTAAACACGTACTCCAGTACGACGATGTCATGAACAACCAGCGTGAGATTATCTACGGCCAGCGTGACCAGGTGCTCGAGGAGATGGATCTCCGCGACAAGATTATGGAAATGTTCGACGAGACGGTCGAATCGAATGTCGGCCTCTACTGTCCGAAATCACAGGACCGTGCGGACTGGAACCTTGCGGGTCTGCGCGAATACTATATGGGATGGATTCTCAAGCCGGACGATTCCTTCAAGGACATGAGTTCGGAAGAGATATCCGAATTCCTCTTAAAGCGCGGCCACGAGATTTACGACCAGCGCGAGAAAAAATTCGGTTCGGAACTCATGCGTCAGCTCGAGCGTATGGCATTGCTTCGCAATGTTGATATGAATTGGATGGACCACATCGACGCCATGGAAGAACTCAAGAAGGGCATCGGCCTGCGCGCATACGCGCAGCAGGATCCCGTCGTAATGTTCAAGTTTGAAAGCTTTGATATGTTTGACGAGATGACCGCAGCCATCCGTGAAAACACCGTCCGCCAGCTCTTCACCGTCCGCGTCACAAAGAACGAGGAAGTCAAGCGCGAACAGGTAGCGAAAGTCACAGGCGCCTCCGGCGCAGGTGACGGCACTGAGGCAAAACGCCCTGTCGTCCGCAAAGGCAACAAGGTCGGTCCCAACGACCCCTGCCCCTGCGGTTCCGGCAAGAAATACAAAAAATGCTGTATGTTAAAGGACAACGCTGAAAAATAACCAATGGAAAAGCTCAAGAAATTCGTAAAAACTTCATTCGGCTCCAACATACCCATCCGTTACAGATTCTTCAACATAATCTTCATGATGGGTATACTGGTCGGTATTGCGGGTGTCTTTGCGTGCATAAATCTCAATTCCTCAATAGAGGCAATTACGATTTCCGCCGTAATGACGCTGGCATTCCCTTTGCTTGCATACATAGGAATACGGGCAAAAGATAAGCAGAACGTAGTTATCATCATCTCACTTTGCATTGTAAATCTGATTATCTTCCCCGCGCTTTACATATCAGGCGGAGCCATAGACTGCGGAATTCCGAGTTACTTCGTCCTGGGTCTTGCCCTGACTCTCTTCTTCACATCGGGAAAGATCAGTTATATCCTGACGAGCATATACTCACTGTGGTATGCCTTTACATTTTTCGTATCATGGCAGTGGCCCAACCTCTGCGTGGATGTCCCCGCGTTCTCGGCAACCGAGACGGGCAGAAGAGACTTCGCTTTCAACGCTATCTCTTCAAACACCCTGATGGTATGCATCGCCATAGGTCTTCTCGCAAAGGTTATCTTCAACCTCTACCAGGCCCAGGTGAAGAAAATCGAATCCAACATTGAAGAGGTTGAACGCCAGTCGATTATCGACCCTCTGACCACGGTCTACAACCGCAGATACATGTACTCCTACCTCGAAGAGCAGTCCGCATTTGCAAAACAGAGCGGAGCACCGCTCTCTGTCATGCTCTTTGACATAGACTTTTTCAAACGCTTAAACGATAATTACGGCCATCTGACAGGCGATGCCGTGCTCAAAGCACTCGCAAACATCTTAAAGAGTGCCTGCAGGGAGGGCGAAATCGCCACCCGCTACGGCGGCGAGGAGTTCCTGCTCGTCCTGCCGGGCATCGGCAGACAGGAAGCTTTAATGCGCGCGGACGAGATCCGCAGAGTTGTCGAAAGCTCATATCTCTGCCCCGATCTCCCGAAGGACGCGCCCGTAACGATAAGCGGAGGCGTCGCGACGCTTCGTCCCGATGACACGGATGAAAAGCTCGTCCTCCGCGCCGATGAAAATCTGTACAAAGCCAAAACGAGCGGACGTAACCGAATCTGTGCAGAGGAGGTGGCGTCATGAACATAAAAGAGCGTATAACCCGCATCTTCACGGGTCCCGCAGTTGAGAATCCGCTCTTAAAGCGTGACTTCTTCTCCCAGATAGTCATCTCAACCGCCATCATCGCCGTAGGCTTCTTCGTCTTCGGTCTCATCGTCCACAAGCATATCTACTTCATCATAACCGCGATTTCAATGCTTGTGTTCATGGGCCTTCTGTTCTCTATTTACAAGTTCACGAAGAACCCGCCCACACAGATAACTGTGTACATACTCTACTGTGCCATAATCGGTTGTATCTATGTACCTGCCCTCTATTTCTACGGCGGAGGCATTCACAGCGGTGTACCTCTGTTCTTCATGCTGGGCGGCATAGCCACTATCCTGCTGCTCGACAACTGGCTTATGGTTTTAGTCCTTGTCGCAAATATCGCAGCCGCATTCATAACCTATAACATCGATCAGACAAACTTCATTTCCGACCGGTTTATGCCAAAGGGCGGGGACAATATCTACCTCGACATAGCCATAAGCGCCATTGTCGCGGGCTGGGCCGCGGGTGTATTCCTGAGACGCCTCACCCAGGGCTTTGAAGAGAAGGAAGCAAAGGCAAACGAACTCTATGCCAAGATAGAGGACGCGGCCACCAAGGATCCGCTCTCGGGTGCCTACAACAGACGTTACCTCATGGACTTCCTGGCCAAGTGCATTAAGGAGTATGAGGAGGGTGAACTCTCCACATTCTCGATAATCATGTTCGATATCGACCACTTCAAGAATATCAATGACACCTACGGACATCTTGCCGGTGACGACTGTATCCGAAGCCTCTCGCTCATCATACAGAGCACCACGCGTGACACGGATATCGTAACGCGTTACGGCGGCGAAGAATTTATCTGTGTTCTTCCGACGGCGGACGAGACGCCGGCCTTCCGCCGCGCCGAGCAGATTCGCGTAGCGGTTGAAAACACGCAACTGTCCCAGGATATCAACAAGACAATCACCATAAGCGGCGGTGTAATGATGTACAAGCCCGGCATGTCCGCGGAAGAGCTTATCGAAGCCGCCGACCACAACCTCTACATTGCGAAGGAAAACGGCAGGAACCAGATTGTATGGCACAACGGAGGCATTCCTCCCCTTGTCTACACAGCCTATGGCGGAGACATGCTTCAGCCCACATACAACTCCGGCAGAAGATTCTCAGACGCGACAAAGTTTTAAACAAAAAAAGAACCCGCTCAGACGAGCGGGTTCTTTTTAATTTGCCTTATGCAAGAAACGCCTTGAGTTCTTCATTCGATGTGATGAAGTTTCTGCCGAAAGCAAGGATATTCTCCTTCTCTGTCTCCGGCGGAGGTACGGCTACGCCGCCCTGGATGAAGTAAACTGCGATAAGAGTGGCGTCTGTGCGCATATCACCATAAAGGAACTCAAATACCATCGGCATCTGCTGTTCAGCCTCAATTGATACGAGGTTGTCCATAGGGATATGGAAAGCATTGTTTACGGCGATGATGTTGGGGTTCGTATTTTTATCGGAAACAATCGTATTGCCAATTCTGATCTCTTTGCCCTTTTCGATAACCGGTGCGGGTGCGGGAGCAGGAGTTTCAGCGGCAGGCTCGGAAGCGGGCTCAATCTCCTCAATATAATCACTGTGAGAAGAGATATCGCTGAATGTTACAGGCTCGGGAGCAGGCTCTGCAACGGGCTCAGGAATGGGCTCAGGCTCAACTGTAGGTGCCTGAGGAATGAGTGTGGAACCTTCCTCGATAACGTCAGTCATGGCAACTGAGAAGCCCTGTGAAAGGGGATCTACCTCAGGAACTGCGACATCATCAGCGGGAGCTGTGGGAAGTATGGGCTCAGGAGGAGCCTCAAATGTAATGGGCTCTGCAGAAGAGATAACTACTTCGGGCTCAGCAACAGGCTCCGCTACAGGCTCTGCTACAGGCTCAGGGATGGGTTCGGGTTCCGGCTCGGGAAGCGGTTCGGGCTCCGGCTCGGGAAGCGGCTCAGGCTCCGGTTCGGGCTCAGGCTTAACTTCAGCGACTGCGCCGCCGATTACGACGTCAGACTCTGTGCTGCTGCCGGCCATATACGGAAGCTGATATCCGATATCAAAATCTGCCTTAGGAGCTGCAACGGGTTCCGGAATCGGTGCGGGAATCGGTGCCTCGATGTCGGGAAGTTCAACCTTTACGGGCTCCACAACGGGCTCTGCGGGAGCTGTTGCGAAAGATACCGGCTCCGGCTCGGGAGCATGGAATACCGGCATCGGAGCAGGCTCCGGAGCGGGTGTGAATACGGGTGCGGGTTCCGGCTCAGGTGCGGGCTCGAAGGCGACGACCGGTTCAGGCTCAAATGCCGGTGCCGGCTCAACTACCGGAGCCTGTTCGATTACAGGTGCCGGTGAGTAGAAGGGATTCGTCTCCGGAGCGGGTTCTGCGGGAGCCGGTGCGGGAGCAGGAGCTGCCGCAGGCGTGTTGAATACAGGCGTTTTCGGCTCTTCAGCCGGTGCAGCGTCTGTGTCGCTGACTTTCGAAAGCGCCTTGGTTGTCAGCATTACGGTTCCGACTGCCGTCGAACCTGCTGCAACTGCAAGGGCTCCGATTTTTACGAGTGTTCCGAGTTTCATGTGAGTTTCTCCTTACTTTATGGATTTAACTTCTGGTTATGCTGAACTTGTACTGGTCTTTACCGTTTCTCTTGGCTTCATAAAGAGCAGCGTCAGCTTTTTTAAACAATTCTTCGTAGGTTGAACCGTCCTTGCTGAAGACGGCAACACCTATACTGGTGGACAGACGTCCCGGGAATCCGTTGTCGATGCCGTATTTCTTGAATGCCGAGGTAAACCTCTGAAGTTTATCGCAGACAAGGGCTATCGACTGAATGTTCTTGATAAGAACGACAAATTCATCGCCGCCGACACGTCCCAGGATATCCGATTCACGGAAGTTTCTGCTGAGCTCATTCGCGAAAGCCAGAAGAATCTGGTCGCCTATAGTATGGCCGCGCGTGTCGTTGATGGTTTTGAAGTTGTCTATGTCTATGATGATGAGCGCGTGCTGAGCCGTAGGGCTCTTCTCAAGGCACTCCTCTATGAGGCTTCGCGTCGTCGTCTTGTTGTAGAGCTGGGTTAAAGGATCGCGCTCAGCCTCAAGCTTGAGCCTGTCCTCGTTGAGTTTTCTCTCCTGGATGTTCTGTACAAGGCAGAGAATGTATTCGGGAGAATCGGAGTACTCCTCGGCAACCTTCTTCTCACGAGTGTAGTAGGCGGATACCCAGGTATACTCACCCTCCGCATCAAGAATACGCATCTCAAGATAAACCTGGTTTCGTCCCTCAACCGAAAGTTCGCTGACAATCTGATCGGGATTCATTATGCGTGCGGCTATGGCTACATCGTCCGGATGAACTATCTCTTCGACAAAGTTCGAATAATCATCAAAAGTTATGACCTCGTTCATATGCTTTACGGAGAACTTGTCATTGTTTCTGAGGACAACGCACTCACGGCGCTCGGGATCAAATTCCAGAGCCATGTCATAAATCTCTTCGAAAACGTTGCCGAGTCTGCGGCGTGATGCAAGTCCCTCACCCTGAGTCTTACCCTCCTGATAAAAGGCATTTATACGCTCAGTGTGGTTTATGTCTGCAAAAGCAATGGCTATCGCACACGGCGGGAAGGCAACGGCAAAACGCCAGAGTTCAAATCCGCCTTCACGGAAAACAAATACAATCGTCAAAACTGCAAGCGACATCGGGACAAAGCCTTCCTGCAGGCTGAAAACCGGTACCAGGATACCCATCAGTATCATAGGCATGATAACCGAGAGTCCGGCATACCAGTCAGTGAAGAGGAAGTCGCTGTAGATGAGCATTACGTAGTAAAGGCTCCAGAAAACAGTGTATGTTATCTGAATGTTTCTGCGCAGTTTTTTCGGAAGGTCTGCGCCCGCCTCAATACCCAAGTTGTAAATTCGTGTCGAAAAAACAACAAAGACGACCAAAGCAACGATGCCGCCTATAAGCCCGTACCGGAATGAGCCGAGATTTATGGATGCAGTGAACGACTTGAAACAGACAACTGCCAGGATATAAAGGATAAGGAATCCCGTAAACACAACCGTGCGGCGCAGATTGGAAAGTATGCGCTTTCGCTCGGCGTAATCAAGATAGGCCTGTTCCTTTTTTTCATCAGCGGCTTTAAGTCCGTAGTACTTGCCTATACGGGACAAGTCCTTGAAAAAAGCCTTGATAAGATCTAACATGATGTACCCTCCGAAGGTAACAAACAATTCAAGTGGTACTATATAAAATTTATTATATTATATCTTCAGTGATAAATCAAACCTTTAAGGGGAGTTACATTGCACAAAAAAAGGGTTGCCCTTTCGGGCAACCCTTATCATCAAGGAATTATTCTTCCTCTTCCTTCATCTTTGCAAAGCATTCGCTGCAGTAAACCGGTCTGTCCTCCCTGGGCTCAAACGGTACCTTTGCAGGGCCACCGCATGCTGCGCAGACAGCATCATACAACTTTCTGTCAGCCTTGGCAGCGTTCTTTCTTGCATCTCTGCAGGGCTTACAGCGCTGAGGCTCGTTCTCAAAGCCTTTCTCTGCGTAAAATTCCTGCTCACCTGCGGTAAAAACAAATTCTTCGCCGCACTCTTTGCAGATGAGAGTTTTGTCTTCGTACATGTTTTTAACCTCTTTTTATTGCATTCTATGTCCTGAACTTTCGGACATGTACTAATAATGTATACCAAAAGAGGTCTTTTGTCAATCAGTATTGAGACAAATGTATTACAGTAAAAGCAGCAGCGGAGAAAGTGCAAATGCCTGAAGCACACCGATCAGTACACTGCCGAGCATTAAAATCGCGAGAAAGATACATACGCCTTTGACGAATTTGTTTCTTCTCATTTTCAGGCCTCCATCCAGGCTTTGGCATTCTCAAGCATTCTGCCGTAGAGAGCCTCCGCCTCATCCGTATTAGCCGCAACAGCGGTGAAATAGAACTTAAGTTTCGGCTCCGTGCCGGAAGGACGGGCGACCACGCCGTTGCCGTTCTCGAGTTTATACGAGAGAACGTTGGAGCTCGGGAGACCCGTCTTTGCTGTGTCCTTATAGTCTGTGACCTCAAGGACCTTAAGTCCCGCAATCTCAGTGGGTGCGTTGTTTCTGAGAGAGTCCATGATGTCGGCCATCTTCTGCATGCCGGCAGCGCCATCAAACTCAAAGCTGTCGACCTTGTTGAGGTAGAGGCCGAACTTCGCATAGATGTCGTTCATGACGTCTATGAGTGACTTGCCGACTGACTTGTAGTAGGCGGCCATCTCAACGAGGAGCTGCGAAGCGACGACTGCGTCCTTGTCTCTCGCGTGGATACCGAGGAGATAACCGTAGCTCTCCTCCATACCTACCGTGAAGTCATCCGCGTGGCCCTCTTTTTCGAGGTTGGTGATGTATTCGCCTATGTACTTGAAGCCGGTGAGAAGGTCGGCGACCTTTGCGCCGTGGCTCTCGGCAATCTTTGTTACGAGGTTTGTAGTTACGAAAGATTTGATTACAACGGGATTCTTCGGCATGATGCCCTTTGCCTCGTACTGTGAAAGCACGTACTCGGTGAAGAGGGCTCCGACCTCGTTGCCCGTCATAAGACGGTAGTCGTCGCCGTCACGGACGGCAATACCCATGCGGTCACAGTCGGGGTCTGTGGCAAGCAGGAGGTCGGCCTTGTCCGTCTCGGCCATCTTGATTCCGCACTCGAAGACCTGGCGGATTTCCGGATTCGGATACGGACATGTCGGGAAGTTTCCGTCGGGAAGTTCCTGCTCGGGAACGACCTTGACATCCTGTACGCCGAGACGGGCCAGAATCTTTCTGACGGGCTTGTTGCCCGTGCCGTTGAGCGGAGTGTAAATAACCTTGAGACCGGAGGTCTTCGCGGTTTCGGGATTTATAACCTTGCTTGCGACGAGGTCGAAGAACTTCTCATATACCTCATCGCTGATATACTCGATTGTGCCGTTTGCGAGACCTTCCTCAAAGCCGATCTTCTTTATGTCTTTGAACATATCGACTTTCTGGATGTACTGATAGGCCTCGGCTGCGGCCGCGTCTGTCATCTGATAGCCCTCGGGGTCATAGCACTTGTAGCCGTTGTATTTTGCGGGGTTGTGGCTCGCAGTGATAATTACGCCTGATGAACAGTGAAGTTCACGGACGGCATAGGAGAGCATCGGTGTGGGTACGAGCTCGCGATAGATGTAAGTCTTTATGCCGTTTGCCGCGAATATACCGGCAGTCTCCTTTGAGAAGAGGTCGGAATTGATTCTCGAATCATATGCTATGGCAACCGAAGGGTTCTCAAAAGTCGCGTTCAGATAGTCCGCAATACCCTGTGTGGCCTGTCCTACGGTGTAGATGTTCATCCTGTTTGTTCCGGCACCCAAAACACCGCGAAGGCCTGCGGTGCCGAACTCAAGTTTCTTGTAAAAACGGTCAAGGATTTCATCATCCTTGCCGGCAATTGAGTCAAGCTCGGCTTTGAGAGCGGGGTCTTTGCACTCTGCTGTCCAGAGTTCATAGAGTTCCTTGTAGTTTTCCATAAAAAAGCCTCCGTTTTATTAAATCAACCTCAATTTTAATACCTTTTATGGTATAATGTCAAATGGTATTGAGGGAGGTAATAAATGTTCTCAAAAGTGAACAGTATGGGCCTTTCGGGCTTTAAGGCGGAGCGGGTTTTCGTGGAATGCGACCTGTCTGCCGGACTGCCCCGGTTCGACCTTGTAGGTCTCCCCGATTCGGCTGTATCGGAAGCGAAGGAACGCGTCCGCTCCGCCATCAAGAACTGCAATCTCGACTTTCCCATCAGCAGGATAACGGTGAATCTCGCCCCTGCCGAATTCCGGAAAGAAGGTCCCGTCTACGACCTGCCTATCCTGGTCGCCGTCCTTCTGTCCTCGGGACAGCTGAAGACCGATCTGAGCGGTTCCGCCCTCTTCGGCGAAGTTGCACTCGACGGCGGCATAAGGAAGGTCAACGGAGCCCTGCCCATGGTGGCAAGGGCCAAGGAGTGCGGTATTACGGAGGTCTTTATCCCCTATGACAACAGGGAGGAAGCCGCACTCATCCCCGGTATCCGCATATACCCGGTAAAGACCGTATCAGAACTTCTGGACCACCTCAAAGGCACAGCTCCCATAACCCCGGTAGAGCCGCTGACATTTGAAGAGATTGCGGAGAAAGCGGGAGCGTCAGCCGCAAAATCCGTCGATTTTTCAGACGTAAAAGGACAGAAATGCGCCAAGCGCGCCCTGGAAATTGCCGCCGCAGGCGGCCACAATGTCCTCCTCGTCGGAAGTCCCGGAGCAGGCAAGAGCATGCTCGCCAAAAGACTTCCGACAATCCTTCCCGACATGACTTTCGAGGAGTCGCTGGCGACATCCTCGGTCTATTCGGTGGCGGGCCTTCTGACGAAGGAGACCCCGCTCATCATAAGCCGTCCGTTCCGTGCCCCGCATCACACGACAACGGACGTCGCATTCGCAGGCGGAGGAATGAAGGCCCGCCCCGGCGAGATATCCCTCGCCCACAACGGCGTCCTCTTCCTCGACGAGCTGCCGCTCTTTTCGAGGGCCGCCCTGGAGACCCTCAGGCAGCCCCTGGAGGACGGCAAGGTGACAGTCACCAGAAACGCCGTAACAGCGACATATCCGGGCAGCATAATGCTCGTCTGCGCAATGAATCCCTGCCCCTGCGGCTACCTCTATGACCCCGTGCGCGAGTGCCGGTGTTCCGACGCCGCAAAGAAGCGCTACGACGCGCGGGTTTCCGGCCCGCTCCTCGACCGTATCGACATACATGTCCAGGTCGATCCGCTGGGCGCCGAAGCCCTCTACGGAAAGCCCGCAGAGCCTGAGGAATCCTCATCTGAAATCCGGGCACGGGTCATGGCGGCAAGGACCGTCCAGCGTGCCCGATTCGAGGGCACCGAAGTCACCTGCAATGCGCAGATGACGCCACGTATGGTGCGTCGTTTCTGCATCATGACACCGCAGGCGAAGAACTTCCTCATCCGCGCATTCACGCAGATGAAATTCTCCGCCCGTGCGAACGACAAGATACTCCGCACCGCGCGCACCATCGCCGACCTGGCCGGTTCCGACCTAATAGACACACCGCATATCTCGGAAGCCATACAGTATCGCCACATGGACGCATTTGAAGGATAGCATAAACTTGAAAAGGAACCGATATTCCTATATAATTACAGTGAAACACATAAACCCGTGCGTCCTTATCAAGGAGTGATCTTATGGACGAAATGAACAACACCCCTCAGACAAACGAACAGCCTCAGGCACCCGTTGCCGAGCCCGCTCCTGCACCTGCAGCTGAGCCGGCAAAGAAATCCTTCAAGGAGAAGGTTGTCAACGAAGTAGACGATCGCGTAACAAAACAGGACAGAACACTGCTTAAGCACATCCCTCTGGCCGTATTGATTTCCGTAATACTCTACATCGTTTTAGGTTTTATCGATCAGATAGGCTGGCTTAAAGCAATTCCCATCTGGCTCGCTCTTCCGACCTATATCTCCTATGCGCTCGTTCGAGCCGCAACGAAGGAAGGCCGCGTAAAGGCAATGCTCATGACTTTCCCCGTAGCCACATGCATTACAATGATATTCCTCTGCATCGGCTTCTGGGCAGGCATCTGGAGTCCGACATGGATTATGTTCCTGCTTATCCCGGTCTACACCTGCCTTGCAGCTATGGGCAAGATTTCCATTCCGTAAAAAGAATAAAAAACCCGGTGAGTCTCCTCACCGGGTTTTTATTTTTCTCAGCCTTTGAGTCCGCGGGACTGTCTGTCCATGTCCTCGACGACTATATCGTAGATTTCACCGATTGTCGAACAATACTCGAGAACCTTCCAGGGCTCGTTTGTGTGGAAATGGATTTTGATGGGATCACCGTCGCCGCCTACAGCAAGCAGGCAGTCGCCTTTGAAATTGGCCATGAAATAGTCATGAACCTCATCCTCATCAAGGTCATCACCGTCTATAAGAAGCTGTGTGTCATATCTGAATTCTTCCATGGTTTTCCCTCCTTAGTAGTTTCCGAGGAGTTTGTTGAACTCCGGAATATATGACTGGTCGTTTGTGCAGGCGAAGATGTAGTTTAAGAACAGAACATCCGTAATGCCGTACTGGTTGCAGAAAGTCTTGAGGTCGAGCTCGTTTGCTCCGACATTGACCTTACGCGGGTCAATTACCCAGACCTCGTCGAAGTTGTCGCAGAGCCAGGGCGCGAACGAGTTGCCGTAGGACTCTTTAATCATGACAATCTTTCTGCCTGAATTCGCATTTGTGACTATCTTCGTAACGGGGTTGTCGCCCTCTATGAAGCAGGTATACTTGCCGACTGCGGGATTCTCGTTTATGACCTTCATCGGTATGGCTTCTTCGTCTTTGATGTAGCCGTTCGGATACCTGACTGCCGTGGTTTCACTCAGAGGATAGAAGTACTCGAGATAGTCGGGTTTCTCCTTTAAGATGGAGGCGCCGGACCACGCGTAAAGGGTGCCGACAAAGGTGTCAAACTGACCGGACTTATGGTCCTCAAGCTTTGTCGGCTTGAAGCCCGCGGTCTTTGAGAATGCGACGTAGGCATGGTACGCTCCGCGTGCCGTCCAGTGGTGGTCCGTCCTGAAGTATACGAACTCCTCGTCGACATAGCGCTCGAGTTCCTTATACGCATTTACGCCCTTGACGTTCTTGGCCGTAATGGCCTCGTAGGCGGCGTCAATGCCGGCCTTCTCGGAGCGCTTGCCCGTATGGTACTCCTCGGGTCCGTAGAACTCTATGGACGTAGGAGCTATGAGCATATAGACGTTTATGTCGGGGACCTTCTCCGCAAAGGAGCAGATATAGCCTGCATAGCGCTTCATGCCGTTGGTATTCAGGCCGAATATCTCCATCGCACGGTCGCCCTGTACTATTATGGCTCCCGTGTTCTTGTACTCCTGCGGCTGGGTCGTCGCCCTCGTGTACTCGGTCGTTGTGGCCTTAGTCGTCTGCGAGGTGTCAGGCTCCTTGTAACCCTTGGTTGTAGTCTCCGGTTCGGTCTTGCCGGTCGTCTTGCCGAAAACGATAATGCAGATCATTATGGCAAAGACAACGAACACCGAACCTATGGCTATGG
The DNA here is from genome assembly GCA_017451425.1 of Clostridia bacterium. Classification (GTDB taxonomy): domain Bacteria; phylum Bacillota; class Clostridia; order Oscillospirales; family Acutalibacteraceae; genus UBA1227. The sequence goes on from JAFSPP010000034.1 coordinate 38,467, forward strand.
GAATCTGTTTTTTATCAAAACCTTTTGTACTCATCAGATACTCTTTCCGGACTCGACTTCCAGTATTTTATTGAACACGGCAATCTGAGATGCCGAGACATGCTTGTCGAGATGCATGCTGCCGAAATACCACTTGTCATACTCACAGGAGTTTCCGAGTTCCTCAAGATAGGTGTTGAGTATGGAAAGCCTGTTCTTGTTAAGTGTCTTCAGCTGAAGGAAATCCTTGACCATGGCCGAGGGCTCATGGGTGATGATATAGTCCACACGGTTGTTGTGCTTCTCTATGTTCTCGGCGCCTTCGAGAAGTTCCTGCTGGCTGGGTGCCTCTTCCTTAAACCAGGTGTTGTTTGAAATACGCAGGTCTATGTCCGGGCTCTCGCCGCCGCCCATGGTGAAGAAGGTCTTGCCCTCAATGGTGAAGACCTGGCCGCGCATGAGGTGGTAGAGATTACCGCCCAGATAATGCACCTTACCGCCGTTCCACTCGGAGACCTCCATGGAGTTGAGTATTTTGAAGTTCTCATGTGTGCCGTCGATAAAGCAGATGTTGAATTTCTTTTCGCCGAGCTTTTTCAGGATCTTCTGCTCCTCTTTGTCACCGTCCCAGATGAAACCGAAGTCGCCGCAGACTATGAGTGTGTCACCCTTCTGGAGCTTTCGGGCAGGACCGGAGCTGAATCGGCCGAAATCGCCGTGGACATCGCCAGTTACAAATACCAAATTTTCACTTCCTCTTTATTTTCAAAGGAATAGTTGTTATACTATAGTACATATAATCTTACAACAAAGTATGAACATTCTCAAGGTGGATTTTATTATGAAGCGACGATTGACATTTTTTGTCACAATTATGTTACTTCTGGCCTTCCTCCTTCCGACCGCACTCGCGATTCCGGCCTCTGCCGCCTACAACAGCGAGCTCGACTTCGAAGCCGAGATAGTCTATATGGAGAACCTTGACCAGAACTCCGTCATCTTCAATAAAAACTCGACAAAACGGGCTCCCATAGCCTCGCTGACGAAGATAATAACCTGTCTGGTGGTGCTGGAAAACTGCAAGGACCTGGAGGAGGAGGTCGCGGCCTCCTCTTCGGCCCTCGCCATGCTCAAGGGCACCAACAGTTCAACCGCCGGCACAAAGGTCGGTGAAATTCTGACGGTGCGTCAGCTTTTAAACCTCATGATGGTCCGAAGCGCGAACGAGGCCGCGTGCATACTCGCCGAACACTTCGGCGGAGGCGATGTGAGCGCCTTTGTCGCCAAGATGAACGAACTGGCCGAGCGCCTGGGCTGCGAGAACACGCATTTCGTCAACCCGCACGGTCTTGACGCGGAAGGTCATTACTCCACTGCGGAGGACCTCGCCATCATCATAAAATACGCACTGCAAAACGACACCTTCCGCGAAATAGTCGCTCAGCCCGAGTACACCATCGAGGCGACAAACAAGCGCAAGGAAACAAAGTACATCAACACAAACAACCTTTTAAACATCAACAGTTCCTTCTATTACGAGCCCTGCAAGGGCATCAAAACCGGCTCTACAACGGCCGCGGGCTACTGCCTCGCATCCTATGCGACAAAGAACGGCTACACCTATCTCTGTATTATCATGAACGCGCCCAACAGGCCGCTCACTGAGGAATCAAAGGTCAACATAAACTTCGCCTTCAAAGAGACAAAGATGGCCTATGAATGGGTCTTCAGCAACATAAAGCTCAAGACCATCGCCTCAACCACGGATGTCGTGGATGTGGTCGACATTGCCCTGGCAAAGAAGACCGACCACATACGACTCGTCCCCGCGAATGACGTCTCGGCGCTCATGCCGGCGAACGTCGATGCATCTCAGCTCGAGATAAAGACGGTCCCCGGCTCGGTCAAGGCCGACCTCAAGGCGCCGGTCAAGGCCGGAACCGTCCTCGGACAGGCTGAGATACGCTACGCCGGCGATGTCATCGAGACCGTCGACCTTGTCGCCGGTGAGGACGTCGAGCGCAGCCTCTTCGCCACGTTAAAATACGGAATCAAGGCCTTCCTGACAAGCAAGATCATGCGTTTCGTATATATCGGCATAGCCGTCATCATACTTCTCATAATCCTGCTCCGCTACTACAACAAAAACATCAGGAAGAAGAAGTACAAGGTCATAAAGGGAGGCCACAGGCCTGTCCGGACGACAACGGGTTATCGTAAGAAATACTCACGCTCGACCGAGTTCAACGACAAGAAAAACAGATAAAACAAAGCCCCGCCGAAAAGGCGGGGCTTTACTTTTAAGTCTTAGTCGTCGAGGCTCTTGTCGAGCTCAGCGAAGTACTTGATTGTACGTACCATCTGGCTTGTGTAGGAGTTCTCGTTGTCATACCATGCAACAACCTGAACTTCCCAGGTGTGCTCGGAAATCTGCTCAACCATTGTCTGTGTGGCATCGAAGATAGCACCGTAAGTTGTGCCGATGATGTCAGAAGAAACGAGCTCTTCCTCTGTGTAACCGAAGGACTCTGTCTGAGCTGCCTTCATGATCTCGTTGATCTGGTCAACGTTTACTGCCGTGCCCTTGCAGACTGCGCAGAGAATTGTTGTTGAACCTGTGGGAACCGGAACGCGCTGTGCGGAACCGATGAGTTTGCCGTTGAGTTCAGGGATTACAAGACCGATAGCCTTGGCTGCGCCCGTTGAGTTGGGAACGATGCTGCAGGCAGCGGCTCTTGCGCGGCGAAGGTCACCCTTCTTGTGAGGACCGTCGAGTACCATCTGGTCGCCTGTGTAAGCATGAACTGTTGTCATGATACCGCATACTACGGGAAGGCTGTCGTTTAAAGCCTTGGCCATGGGAGCGAGGCAGTTTGTGGTACAGGAAGCAGCTGAAATAACCTGGTCTTCCTTTGTAAGTGTATTGTGGTTTACGTTGTAAACGATTGTCTTGAGGTCATTGCCTGCGGGAGCGGAGATAACAACCTTTTTCGCACCTGCGCGGATATGAGCCATTGACTTCTCTTTTGATGTGTAGAAACCTGTGCACTCGAGAACTACATCAACACCGAGGTCGCCCCAGGGGAGCTTGCTGGCGTCTGCCTCTTTGTAGATTTCAATCTCAGTACCGTCAACGATGATTGAGTGGTCTGTGTTTTCAACCTTATCAGCGAGAGCGTAGCGGCCCTGTACTGAATCGTATTTAAGAAGGTGAGCGAGCATCTTCGGGTCTGTGAGGTCGTTGATGGCAACTACTTCATAACCCTCTGCTGCGAACATCTGGCGGAATGCAAGACGACCGATGCGGCCGAAACCGTTAATTACAACTTTAACTGACATTTTGTTTCCTCCTATTTCTTCAAATAATCATAATTGTTTTCCACACACATACTATAATAGATTGATAAAAAAATGTCAATCTATTTTTCCAACTTCGGCGATGTAGAGAAAACATGCATAATTTTGTACGATTTTACCCGTAAAAATTTGTGTATTTATTTGATGCGGCAGCGCAAATTATGGTAAAATATCTATTGACTTTTAATACTATTATTTTTTATACTATTAGTGTTATTGTTAAAAAATAAACAATCTTCAAAACGGAGGCAATTTGAAATGGCAAGAGAAATGAAAACCATGGATGGTAACACCGCTGCCGCTCATGTATCCTATGCATTTACAGAGGTTGCGGGTATTTATCCCATCACACCATCCAGCCCCATGGCGGACTACGTTGACCAGTGGTCAGCCCAGGGCAGAAAGAATATCTTCGGCACAACAGTCAGAGTCGCCGAGATGCAGTCTGAGGCCGGCGCTGCCGGTACAGTACACGGCTCACTTGCAGCCGGTGCCCTCACAACAACTTACACAGCTTCCCAGGGACTCCTTCTCATGATTCCCAACATGTACAAAATCGCCGGTGAGCTTCTCCCCAGCGTTTTCCATGTTTCGGCTCGCTGCGTAGCTTCCCACGCACTCAACATCTTCGGTGACCACTCAGACGTTTACGCCTGCCGTCAGACAGGTTTCGCCATGCTCGCCGAAACAAACCCTCAGGAAGTAATGGACCTCGGTGCAGTTGCTCACCTTGCGGCAATTGAAGGCCGTGTACCGTTCATCAACTTCTTCGACGGTTTCAGAACATCCCATGAAATCCAGAACATCGAAATCTGGGACTATGAGGATCTCAAAGAGATGTGCAACATGGACGCAGTCGCTGCGTTCCGCAACCACGCTCTCAACCCCGAGAACCCGTCAATGCGCGGCTCTCATGAAAACGACGATATCTTCTTCCAGCACAGAGAGGCCTGCAACAAGTACTACGATGCAGTCCCCGCAATCGTTGAGAAGTACATGGACAAGGTCAATGCCAAGCTCGGCACAAACTACAAGCTCTTCAACTACTACGGTGCTGAAGATGCCGAGAACATCATTGTTGCCATGGGTTCAATCAACGACGTAACTGAAGAAGTCATAGATTACCTCAATGCAAACGGTCAGAAGGTCGGCCTCCTCAAGGTCCGCCTCTACAGACCTTTCGCTGTCGACAAGTTTGTCGAAGCTCTTCCGAAGACGGTTAAGAGAATCGCCGTCCTCGACAGAACAAAGGAACCCGGTTCCATCGGTGAGCCTCTCTTCCTCGACGTCGTAGCCGCCTTCCAGGCAAAAGGCATGACAGACATCGAGGTAATCGGCGGCCGCTACGGTCTCGGTTCAAAGGACACACCTCCGTCATCAGTATTCGCCGTATATGAAGAGCTCTCCAAGGCTGAGCCCAAGAAGCACTTCACAATCGGTATCAACGATGACATCACATATCTCTCACTCGAGGATAAGCCCGCTCCGATTACGGCAGCCGAAGGCACAATCGAGTGCAAGTTCTGGGGTCTCGGTGGCGACGGTACTGTCGGTGCCAATAAAAACTCCATCAAGATCATCGGTGATTACACCGACAAGAACGTACAGGCATACTTCCAGTATGACTCAAAGAAGACGGGCGGTATCACCATTTCCCACCTCCGTTTCGGTGATAACAAGATCAAGAGCTCGTACTATGTAAACAAGGCTGACTTCGTTGCCTGCCACAACCCCTCATACATTGAGAAGGCATATCGCATCGTTGACGATGTCAAGCCGGGCGGAGTATTCCTCATCAACTGCCAGTGGGATGAGGCTGAACTCGCCGAGAAACTCGACGCAAAGACAAAGCAGTACATCGCAAAGAACAACGTACAGCTTTACACGGTTAACGCCATCGACCTCGCCATCAAGGTCGGCATGGGCAAGCGCACGAACACAATCCTTCAGGCTGCATTCTTCGCGCTTGCAAACATCATGCCGATAGAAGAGGCCGTAGAGCACATGAAGGACGCGGCCACGAAGTCGTACTCCAAGAAGGGCCCCGAAGTTGTAAAGTGCAACCACGACGCCATTGATGCAGGTGTAACCGCATACAAGAAGATCGAAGTACCCGCCGAGTGGGCAAATGCGACAGACGACACGAAGGCCGCGGCCCTCAGCGGTCCGGACGCACTCGTAAAGCAGGTCAGCGAGATTATGGAACCCGTCGGTCATATGGACGGTTACAAGATTCCCGCATCCGCATTCGAGTCCCACGCAGACGGTCAGTTCGAACAGGGCGCATCAGCATATGAGAAGCGCGGTGTCGCAGTCATGGTTCCCGAGTGGAACAACGAGACCTGCGTCAAGTGTAACAAGTGCGCATATGTCTGCCCTCACGCTACAATCAGACCTTTCGCTCTCGATGCCGATGAGAAGGCAAAGGCTCCGGCAGTCACAAAGTTCGCCGAGAAGCCCGTTGTCGGCACAGAGTATACATTCACCCTTGCCATCTCCCCGCTTGACTGTATGGGATGCGGCGTCTGCGTAGGCGTCTGCCCGACAGAATCACTCAAGATGGTATCCCGTGAGTCACAGGACGAGCAGCAGGCTGCATTTGACTACTGTGTAGCAAACGTAACTGAGAAGCCCGAGACGACAAGCAAGCTCTCAGTCATCTCCTCACAGTACAGAAAGCCGCTCCTTGAGTTCTCAGGCTCATGCGCAGGCTGCGCAGAGACAGCTTATGCACGTCTCGTAACCCAGCTCTTCGGTGACCGCATGTACATCTCCAATGCTACAGGCTGTTCATCAATCTGGGGCGGCCCTGCAGGCACATCTCCCTACACCGTAAACGCCAAGGGTCACGGTCCGGCATGGGCCAACTCCCTCTTCGAGGATAACGCCGAGCACGGCTACGGTATGTTCCTCGGCCAGAACGCAATCCGTGAGTCTCTCGCCGCAAAAACAAGAGAAGTCATCGAGAAGTGCGACAAGGAAGGCGTAAAGGAAGCCGCTCAGGCATGGCTCGACACCATGTATGACGGCGAGGCAAATAAAGAGGCTACCGCAAACTACATCGCTGCTCTCGAGAGCTGCAACGGACCTCTCGCAAAAGAGATCCTCGAGAAGAAGCAGTATCTCCAGAAGAAGTCCATCTGGATCTTCGGCGGCGACGGCTGGGCATATGATATCGGCTTCGGCGGTCTCGACCACGTAATCGCCACAGGCGAGGACGTAAACATCTTCGTATTCGATACCGAAGTTTACTCCAACACCGGCGGACAGGCTTCCAAGGCTTCCCAGATAGGCCAGGTCGCTCAGTTTGCCGCAGCAGGTAAGTCCATCCAGAAGAAGAGCCTTGCCGAGATAGCAATGTCCTACGGATATGTCTATGTCGCACAGGTTGCCATGGGTGCGAACCAGGATCAGACACTTAAAGCCATCGCCGAGGCGGAGGCTTATCATGGACCTTCACTCATCATCGGTTACAGCCCCTGCGAGATGCACAGCATCAAGGGAGGCATGGTCAACTGCCAGGTCGAGATGAAGAAAGCCGTTGACTGCGGTTACTGGAACATGTTCCGCTACAACCCGGCTCTCAAGGCCGAAGGAAAGAATCCTTTCACTCTCGACTCCAAGGTTCCGGAGACAGAAGGCTACCGTGCATTCCTCATGAACGAGGCACGCTACAGCGCTCTCACCCGCTCCTTCCCCGAGCGCGCAGAGGAACTCTTCACGGAGGCAGAGGAGAACGCGAAGGTCCGCTATGCACACCTTCAGAAACTCATCAAACTCTACAGCGAAGAAGAATAAGGAGGTCACAATATGGCAAACCAGTATGTAATGGCTCTTGACCAGGGTACTACAAGCTCCCGTGCCATCGTATTCGACAAGCACGGCAACATCATCGCGAAGTCACAGCGTGAATTTGAGCAGCACTACCCGCAGGCAGGCTGGGTTGAGCACAACCCGATGGACATCCTTTTCTCGGAATACCAGTCCATCTCGACAATCCTCTCCGAAGGCCAGGTAACTGCCGAGGACATCGCCTGCATCGGTGTCACAAACCAGCGTGAAACAACAATCCTCTGGGACAAGACAACCGGTCTTCCCATAGCAAACGCCCCCGTATGGCAGTGCAGAAGAACCGCTGCCATGTGTGAGGACCTCAAGGCCCGCGGCCTCGAAAAATACGTACGTGATCATACAGGCCTTCTGATAGACGCCTACTTCTCAGCTACGAAGATCAAATGGCTCCTCGACAATGTTGAGGGTGCAAAAGAGATGGCCGAGGCCGGCAATCTCCTCTTCGGTACAGTTGAGACATGGCTCATCTGGAACCTCACGGGCGGTGCCGCTCATCCTGAGACTGCCGTCCATGTCACGGACTATTCAAACGCGTCAAGAACAATGATCTTCGACGTTGACAAGCTCCAGTGGGACGAGTACCTCTGCAAAGAGATAGGCATCCCCATGAATATACTTCCCACACCCGTACCTTCTTCACAGGTTTACGGCCATGTGGCTCCCGACATCCAGGGTCTTGAGACTCTCGCCGGCACACCTATCTCAGGTGCCATCGGTGACCAGCCCGCCGCCCTCTTCGGACAGGCCTGCTTCAACAAGGGCATGGCCAAGTCCACATACGGCACAGGCTGCTTCCTTCTCATGAACTCAGGTACTGAGCGTGTACATTCAAAGAACCTCATGACAACAGGTGTTGCCTGGTCTTTAAACGGCAAGACAACTTATGCTATCGAAGGTTCCGCATTCAACGCAGGCTGCACCATCCAGTGGCTCCGCGATGAGCTCCACCTCATCGACAACGCCGCGCGCTGCGATGAACTCGCCGAGTCCGTTCCGGACACAAACGGCGTCTATATCGTGCCGGCGTTCACCGGACTCGGCGCTCCCTACTGGGATATGTACGCGCGCGGCTGTATAGTCGGCCTCACCAGAGGCGCCAACCGCGCACACTTCGCAAGAGCGGTACTCGAAGCCCTTGCATATCAGGTAGTTGACCTCATCAAAGCCATGGAAGACGACTCAGGCCTCTCCATCTCCTCACTCCGTGTCGACGGCGGCGCCTCAGTCTCCAATATAATGATGCAGATTCAGTCCGACTTCTTAAACTGCGAAGTAAACAGACCCAAGGTTGTTGAGACAACAGCACTCGGCGCCGCTTACCTTGCAGGTCTCGCATGCGGTGTCTGGAAGGATACCGACGAGATAGAAGCCAACAGACAGGTTGCCAAGATCTTCAAGCCCGACATGGACGCCGATAAGCGCGAAACAATGTACAAGGGCTGGAAGAAGGCCGTAACAAGGGCTATGAGCTGGATTGATCCGGAATAAGGAGGACTTTATGGACAGAAATAACATGGATTTTGAAACGCTCCGCCGTTTCATGACAGACGCATTCACCGCGATCGGCGTTCCCGCCGACGAAGCCGCTATCGTTGCGGACGTACTTGTCGAGTCCGACAAGCGCGGTATCAACTCTCACGGTGTAAACCGCTTCAAGCCGGTATACATCGACAGAATCAACGCAGGCATCCAGTTTGCGAAGACGAATTTTGAAATCGTCAAAGAGACAGAGACAACGGCAGTTGTCGACGGTCACCACGGCATGGGCCAGGTTATCGGCCAGCGCTCAATGCAGATGGCTATAGACAAGGCCAAGAAATACGGTATGGGTATGGTTGCAGTCCGCAACTCCTGCCACTACGGTATCGCAGGCTACTATGCCTCCCAGGCTGCAAAGCAGGGCTGCATCGGCATCACCGGCACAAACGCCCGTCCTTCAGTTGCTCCGACATTCGGTGTTGAAGGCATGTTCGGAACAAACCCGCTCACAGTAGGTATCCCCACTGATGAGGAGTTTGACTTCGTAATCGACTGCGCTACATCAATCACACAAAACGGTAAGATTGAGTACTACGAGCGCATCGGTGAAGACATTCATCCCGGTACCGTAATCGACATCGACGGCAATGCCGTTGAAGGCGATTCAGGTGTCGCTCTCAAAAAGATCCGTCAGGGCACAGCCGCTCTCACCACACTCGGCGGTATCGGCGAGGACCTCGGCGGTTACAAAGGCTATGGCTATGCCATGGTAATCGAGCTCCTCTCCTCTATTCTCCAGGACGGCTGGTACGGCAAGGACCTCGACGGCAAGGATGAAAACGGCAATATCCGCCCGTATCACCTCGGCCACTTCTTCATCGCAATAGACACAAACCACTTCCTCGGCGAAGAGCTTGCCCGTAAAAAGGCCGGCGACATCATCCGTGCCGTACGCGCTTCAAAGAAGCAGCCCGGTCACGACAGAATCTACACCGCAGGTGAAAAAGAGTGGGAAGTCTACAAGCAGAGACTTGTTGACGGCGTACCGATTACAGGCCCCGTACAGAAGGAATTCATGGCCGTACGTGACCAGTTCAACCTCGACTACAAGTTCCCTTGGGAGGACTAACCGATGAATTATGCAGAAGAATCCTTAAAACTCCACTATGAGTGGAAAGGCAAGATTGAAGTTGTCTCCAGAGCCAAGGTTGACTCCAAAGAGGCCCTCTCTCTCGCTTATACACCGGGCGTTGCACAGCCCTGCCTTGAGATTCAGAAGGACATAGAGAAGTCCTATGAACTCACCCGCCGCTGGAACACCGTCGCCGTCATCACTGACGGTACGGCAGTTTTGGGTCTCGGTGACATAGGTCCCGAGGCGGGTATGCCCGTAATGGAAGGCAAATGTGTGCTCTTCAAAGAGTTCGGCGGCGTTGACGCCATACCTCTCTGCATCCGCTCCAAAGATGTCGATGAGATAGTAAAGACATGTGAACTTCTCCTCGGCTCTTTCGGCGGCGTAAACCTTGAGGACATCTCAGCTCCGAGATGCTTCGAGATTGAAAAGAGACTCAAGGAAGTATCGGATATTCCGATTTTCCACGATGACCAGCACGGCACAGCCGTTATCACACTTGCAGGTCTCATGAACGCTCTCAAACTCGTCGGCAAGGATATCAACAACATCAAGGTTGTAACATCAGGCGCAGGTGCCGCAGGTATTGCCATCATCCGCCTCCTCATTGCCAACGGTCTTAAGAACGTAATCATGACAGACCGCACGGGAGCCATCTACGAGGGCCGTGAAGGCCTCAACCCCATCAAGGAAGAGATGGCTAAGATCACGAACAGAAACAAGGAAAAAGGCACCCTTGCGGACGTTATAAAGGATGCTGACGTATTCATCGGCGTCTCCGCACCGGGCACCCTCACTCAGGATATGGTCCGTTCAATGGCAAAAGACCCGATTATCTTTGCCTGTGCAAACCCGACTCCCGAGATTTTCCCTGACGAAGCGAAAGCTGCCGGCGCAGCCGTTGTTTCCACAGGCCGTTCGGACTATCCGAACCAGGTAAACAACGTACTCGCCTTCCCGGGCATCTTCCGCGGCGCTCTCGATGTTCGCGCATCCGACATCAACGACGCGATGAAGATAGCTGCGGCTCACGCCCTCGCTGACCTCGTCTCCGACGATGAACTCAACGCTGACTATATTCTTCCCGCGGCCTTCGATCCCCGCGTCAAGGACGCCGTCGCCAAGGCGGTCGCCAAGGCTGCCCGCGACTCCGGCGTAGCCAGACTTTAATAAACAAAAAAGAACTCGCTTGTAAACCAAGCGAGTTCTTTTTTTGCTAAACTTATCCTTCTGAATCTTCTATTGTTACTTTGTATGTGATATCTTTAAACGATCCCATACCAAAAGTTCCTTCATATTCAAATTCAAGTTCTTTTGCACCCTCAGGAACAGCATATGTGTACTCCATTGTTGCCTCACGTTCAGCACCAATATTTTCATTGATAGAACTATCAAGAAGCCATACCGTTTCACAAACCTGATTATCAGCATACAGTTTAAAATCCGATTCAGAAATATAAATATCGGTATTCGTAGTATTCTTATAAGCAAAAGTTGCCTTATAAACTATATTTCCTTCTTTTACTGTACCAAACTCATACCAACTGGCCTCGGTAGGTACCTGCTCAACATTTACAAGTGTTATTTCGGCTTTCTCTGTCTTCACAGTATCACCTACTCCGTATACTGCGCTCTCCTTAGCCGAAGATTTTGTAACGCTTGAGCCTCCCGATCCCTCACCGGATGAATCACTGCTACTGCTGCCCAATGCCATCATAGTAAAAACCGACAGCACAAAAACAACACCTAAGATTCTAAAAAACTTTTTCATACTTTTCCTCCTTAAATTTTTTAATAATTAATAACGCCAATGCAATTGATAACGCTTCAAATGCGATATCAAAAAAATCAAATGTCCCCTTGATAACATTTGTTTTTTGCAACAACTCCAAAACCGTTTCAAAAATCAGACACACTGTCAGTGTTGTACCTGTTTTACATCCTGAAACAAAATAAATTGTAAAAGTCAAAGAGTATGCCCAAAGCATATCCGCTGCAAAACATTTTAAAAAGGATCTGAAAAAATGCGGAATTATTGCTTCATTAAGATTCGGCAAATCAAATACTTTTAGAATAACTGTTGCTATGTAGGAATCCCTTTTAACACACACATAAATAAGTGTTCCAATAATTATCGGTAAAACTATATTTAATGCATAGAATAAAATCTCTGTTTTTTTTGATACATTATTCATTAGAAGTAATGCCTAAAACGGAAGTCATTTTGTATCACTTGTGTATATCAATAATTATATCACTATATAATATATAGTTCAATATCTTTCAAAAGTTAGAATGATAGCATAAAGTGGCAAGAGGTGGTATTATGAATGCTGTAAATGACAGTAAGCCGTTAATTATTAAAAAACGGGGTGAAGACGGGAATCGTATGATTTCCGTCCGAATAAGAGAAGATGTATTGGCAAAAGTCGATAATCTCGCTGCAGAAACAAATCACTCCAGAAACGAACTTATTAACATGCTATTGGAGTATGGAGCAGAAAACGCAAAGGTAGAATAAAAAAGCTCTCAAACACTAAGTTTGAGAGCTTTTCTTTTTTAAGTTTCAGTTCGGTATTCTCAGTTCTGGGAAATGGCACCGAACTTGCAGGTATCGGCACAGGCGCCGCAGCCGAGGCAGGCTTCCTGGTCGATTACGTGAGGCTGCTTGACCTCACCTGAGATAGCCTCTGCAGGGCA
>JAFSPP010000035.1 GCA_017451425.1 Clostridia bacterium
GAAAACTTTGTTGATATGTTAAAGGCTGCTATAGACCCTGAAAGTAATATGTTTGCCTCTCAAAACTATTACCCTATTGATGAACTATCCAAACTAGCCCTAAAGAATCCTAAAGCAGTTCAAAAAGCACTCGCACTGCTTTTAGATGATGATATACCTTTATCAACCAGAATTGAAAAGTATACTGAATCAATAAAAGAACTAAAAGCTAAAACCAATAGCAACCCTAAATCAGATGGATATGACTTAAGATTCATATCCACAATATTGTTCTATAACAATCCCAAAGAATACAATGTGTACAAATACGAAGAGACAAAGGCCTTTAGTGAAAAGTTTAATGTAGGTTATAGTATCAAAAAAGGTAGTGCAGACAATATTGAATATGCTATCGCAATTGCAGAAACAATCATTGAAGAGATTAAAGAAATCAACCATCCGGTAATTGCAAAATATCGTGAAGAATTGCAATCCCCTGAGTATTATTCTGATCCAAATTTAATGGTGTTTGCTCAGAATCTTATTTGGTATGCAATCAAATACATACCAAACGACAAATTGAAAAAGCGCAGCACTGATAAAAAGCCGATAATCAAACATGGTTCATTAACAAAAAGTTCCTATAAAGCATTTGTTGATACCAAGAGTATTGGTAGTAAACCTGACTTTGTTAAGAAACAGAAAGAAAACTCCATTACTGGTGTAAATGGAGAAGAATATGTTCTAAAAGTTGAAAATGAAAGATTAAAGTCACTTCGCAAAAAAGCTAAGCGTATTTCTGAAAAAAATGACGCATTAGGCTATGATATTCTCTCATACAATGACGATGGAACGAAAAGATACATTGAGGTTAAAACCACAAATGGTTCTGAGGGAACAACTTTCTACATTACTGCAACTGAATTAGAAGCTTGCAAAAAATATGGTGAAAACTACTATTTGTACCGCTTATATGGCAAGAAAGATGGAGAATGGAAAATAAGTTATTATCGAGGCAAAGAAGTTGAAGCACTCTGTAACTGCCCTTATCAGTTTGCCGTTACTCCAGAAGTCCAAAAATAAAAATCGTTAATCCAAAACAAAAAGACCGCTCGTACAGTACGAGCGGTCTTTATCTTTCGTATGAGTGGTTATTCTTCTCTGTTGTTCAAAAGGGCGTCTTCCAGGAACTCTCTGGGGAGTTCAAGGGATTCGGTGAAGGGGTTGACGACTATGGCGGTTACATTGTATTCGTTGTTTAGGGCGAGCCGAGCGGCTTCGAGGAAGTGCTTTTCCACGTGGGAGAAGTTGTTGCCGTATTCGCCCATTTCTTCAGGGTTTGTAAATACCGGGAAGAAATAGAAGTCACCGTTTTTAAGGATGTCCGGTATCATTCTTACGGGATCTTGGTTTGTGAATGTTTCACCTATCAGCTCATTCGGATCTCCATTGTCTGCAAGTTGTTCTGCGAGGCTGTCAAGGCGCTTCTGATCCGCTTCACTGAGGATTGTGTTGCAGGGAATCCATACATCGCTCTCCTGCACCGTGTTTAAGACATCTCCGAGAGACTCGGTTGTGCGTTGCTCATACATGGTGTGTATGAGTTCTTTCAATATATCTTTGTTTTCCATTGCTGCCTCCTTCTGATGTGTTGAGTTTTTTATGTTCAGAGGATCAGTTCGAGCTGACGTTCTTTTGTGGTCATGCCGAGGTGCTCATAGAAGTGCTGGGTCTGCATCGTTGCGTTGGATGGCGGTGAGGGTTTCGTTCAGCCACTGGGAGTAGTAGTCGTATTATGGCTGGGTCCAGTAGTCGAGGAGGTCGTTTATGGTCTGTTCGTAGACTTCTATCGGGATACCTATCTGGTCTTTGTTGAGGTTTACGGTGGCTTGGTGCTCATCTTCGTCCGGGTTGATTTCGAGGACGAAGGCACAGAAGCCTGTCAAGCTGCGGTGAGCGTAGAGTTTGTGGCCTTTCATATACCAGAACCATTTGTCTTCCATCTCAAGCGGTATGTGGCCTATACGGAGGATTCTGTAGTCGTCTGTTGTTATTTTGCGGTGAAGGGTTATTGTTCCCTTTTCCTTTGGCATTTTCTCTGTATCCCAGTCGTCACGGACGGTTATCTGAATGCGGTGTTGGTTGAAGTTATGGAGGACATCCTGCATGTCTTCGGGGATTCTTTCTTCACATTTGTCTTTTAGTTTTCTCGGGACGCCGTAGAAGGCCTCGGCGATAGAGGCAGCGATACACGTCAGTGTGTCGCAGTCGCCGCCAAGTGATACGGCGTTGCGAATGCAATCCTCAAAATCCGCAGATTCGAGGAAGGCTGTAATTGCTTCGGGGACGGTTTCCTGGCAGCTTTCAACATGGTGGTATGTCGGTCTTATCTCGTCGCATGTTCTGCTGAGGTTATAGCCTCTCTCTTCGGCATATACTTTGATTACTTCTTTGGGGGCGCCGTTTAAGGCAAGGAAGATACAGCCAGCGGTTACTACGGCGCCCTTTATGCCTTCGGGGTGGTTGTGGGTTACCTCAGCTGTGAGGGCTGCCATGTGCTCTGTTTTTTCAAGGCTGTTGTACAGCCAGCCTGCGGCGGAGACACGCATGGCGGAGCCGTTGCCCCAGCTGTTGTACGGCTGGGGGTCACTGTCGTGCAGCCACTGGCGGAAGGCTCCGCCATAGCCGGAATCGGGATATTTGTGGCCCCATTTCTGCATTGAGTTTACGAGCGCTTTTTTGATTGCGTCATCGTCTGTTTCGTTCAATGTCTCAAGCAGTGCCTCTGCTACTGCTATTGTCATGACGGAGTCGTCTGTAAAGTGGCTTCTGTGCCTGAAAAGCGGGAAGTCTTTTGTTTTGTCGCCTTTGTCGAATTCATATGGTGATCCTATGATGTCACCGAGTATTGCTCCGTACATTTCATCCACTCCTTTCTTCTTTGTCATCTTTATTATACCACATGTGATGTCCCATTTTTGTCTCCTGTCAAGCGACAAAAAAGCAGCGCGCCTCCGCGCACTGCTTAAAGAATTATTTAAAACTAAATGAAAAAAGGCTCTGGGCCCAAAATTATCCAATAATGGGTCGAGCCTTATTCACTTACATTATAGTAATTATTGCATAAAAGTCAATATTACTTTTCGAATAGCAAATATTCGTTATTCTTTTTGATGATGTACAATCTTTTCAGTTTACCAATTAGACGAAATTCATACTCAAGTTGTTCTGTGGCTTTAACTTCTGAACTTCGCATATGCCGCAAATCGATTATAACATTATGTGATTGCTTAACCGCTTTAATAAGGCAATTGTGAATGGTTCGCTTTCCATCTCCAACAGGACATTTTATCTCCCATTCCACGCCATCCATGATTATATCAGGAGAATGAATATTTGGAATTGCGCTTGGACGAATAAATGTTATGTCTTTTCCCAAACCAGAAAAATAGTGCGCGACTTTAAGTTCTGACTTGCTTGGAGGAACTGTAAGTTTAGAAATATCTATGTTGCCTTTTTTTACTTCTTTGTTCATGCTAATATTGTAACAGATTTTTTGCCTAATTTCAACGCAAAAATCCCGTACCTACGTTGTTTACCGTTGATACGAGGTTAAATGTCATGAGTGGTTTTTATTGTTTTGACGAGCGGTAATTTTATTGCGCCTGACGGCCACTTTTTGCAAACCGAATGGCCCGTTTTTTCTCCCCGCCCGCCTACCGTATAATTAGAAAAAGCAGCCCGCCTCCGCGCGCTGCTTAAAGAATTATTTAAAACTAAATGAAAAAAGGCCACGCCCTCCGCTATCCAGCAGCAGCAATGACCCTTATCTGCAATTACAATAGCACAATCAGTCTAAAAAACAACCTGAAATCACTTTTGCAAATTATAATTTTTGCATATTTCTTCAAGTTCCGGAAAATTTAAGCAATCTTTCTTCCGCTTAAATGGTTCGCCAGAAAGGTACTTATTATAAAGAATATTTGCTTTGTTAACTATGATATCCTTATTATCATTACACCATTCAATTTCTTGTCTGTATAATTCTTTTCGCGCTAAAACCTCTCTAATATCATGCTTTCTTTTCTTAGTATCAACCTTTGTTAACTGTTTCATTTCCACAGGAATCATCCTACTGAAATTTATTCCTGCAATTACCTTTCCATTAATAGTTATTTTTGAAAAATCAATTTTATCCTTCATATTGCTGTATTTCTCTTTTGGTTTAGAAAGAGGAATACAGTATTTATTATTGTTAACTGTAACTATTATGCCGATATATGGTCGATTCTGTTTTCCAATCTGCGGACTAACACTATATACTCTCTGATCCTTTTGGTGTAATGCACGGATATATTTCATATCAACCCAGTAAAGATTTAATTTGTCATCCATAATGCTCCATAAAATAAACAAAAGGGCTGTGGAAACCACAGCCCTCGTCGTAGGTCGCCTAAAAGGTGAAACTACTCTGTTTAATGTCCACTTCTGTAGGCAGGACTCTCCTGTGACTATGATTGTATCAAAACGCAAAAAAAAGTCAATCCTTTTTGCAAAACTATTTCTGTAATTATTATATCAAATTAGCAAGTTGATTTCAAGCGAAAATCCCGTACCTACGTTGTTTACCGTTGGTACGGAATTAAGTGTCATGAGTGGTTTTTATTATTTTGACGAGCGGTAATTCTATTGCGCCTGACGGCTACTTTTGGTGAGCCGAATGGCCCGTTTTTTCCCCGCCCGCCACCCGTAAAATTAAAAGAAGCGGAAGCAAGGTTTCCCTTGCTTCCGCTTAATTGCCCGGTAGCGCAGCCGGAGGTGTTTGTCAAGGTGTTTACAGTGCAGCGTGCCTTGACAAGCGACTGCGGCTGCGCTACAAAACAGCGTTTGTGCCGCTGCGCAAACGCACTACGTTTGACCGGCAGATACCGAGCGAACCCCCCAAACAAAAATCACCTAAATTACTGAGACAACAAGTTTTAAGCCAAGTGGTGCCATCATCTTGATTAAGGTATTAAGATTCGGTGTAGTTTTATATGTCTCAATTCTTGCCACCGAAGACTGTGGTATACCGCAAAGATCAGCCAGATCTCTTTGACTTAACCCCATAGAATTCCTTTTTTCAATTATCGCACTGACAATAGCAGCCAGTTCCTCAGTTGCCTCCATATCTTTCTTTGATTGTTTATCAATGCTTTTGACATGTTCTTTGTAGTCATCCCATGTTCTCATTGTTTATCCCTCATTTCTGAGAATATAATCGTCTCGTTCTTTTTTAGCTTTTTCAATTTCTCTCTGTGGAGTCTTTTGAGCCTTTTTTCTTCTCTTAATTTCTCAGTCAATATGATAGCATGAATGCTATCATATGTCAACATATTTTATTACAACAATCGTATCATCTTTTATGATGGTTTTCAACACAAAATCTCGTATCTACGTTGTTTACCGTTGGTACGGAATTAAGTGTCATGAGTGGTTTTTATTATTTTGACGAGCGGTAATTCTATTGCGCCTGACGGCTACTTTTGGTGAGCCGAATGGCCCGTTTTTTCTCCCCGCCCGCCACCCGTAAAAATTAAAAGCAGCGCGCCTCCGCGCGCTGCTTAAACTATCCAGTTTTCTATTTTCAAATCGGGAACACGTTCAAATTCATTTGTGTTGTTTGTAACAAGTGTCAGATTATTTGCTTTTGCATGTGCTGCAATAAGCAAATCATTTGAGCCTATCATCTCACCTCTTGCCTTTAGAAAATGGCGAATTTTACCATATTCATACGCCGAATTCGAATCAAAAGGCAAAACACTGATGTTTGAAAGAAGTACATAAAGAGCTGCCCGGTTGATTTCAGGCCTTGAACTGTTCTCAGCACCATATTCAAGCTCCGCTACTGAAATTGCGGAAATGCAAAGATCTTCCGGCTTAAACTGTCTGAGCTTCTTTAATACCAATTCCGGTCTGTTGTTCTTGGCATATATTATTATGTTGGTATCAAGCATATACTTCATAAACTGTCTCTTTCCTGAAGAGGCAATTCTTCGGGAGTTTCTCTCATATAATCATCTGTAAACATACCAAGAGCCGTTATAAAAGATGTCCATTCATCGTTTTTCGGCATCAGCATTACAACATTTCCTATCTTATTTACCAGTACTTCATTTCCTTCAAATCTACAATCTTTAGGCAAGCGTACGGCTTGAGAGCCTCCGTTTGTAAAAATTTTTGCTGCTTCCATTATTATCACCTCCGCTTGCCAAAAGTATATATTAAAATATATACCTTGTCAAGGGAGTGGCTTTTATTGTTTTGACGAGCGGTATTTTTCAGGTCAGAGGATCAGTTCGAGCTGACGCTCTTTTGTGGTCATGCCGAGGTTCTCATAGAAGTGCTGGGCTGTATCGTTGCCTTCCCAGACGTTGAGGGTGAGCTCATAGCAGCCTCTTCGTTTTGCTTCCTCTTTGACGTATTCGAAGAGGGCTTTGCCGACATGCTGTCCCCTCTTTGTCTCGTCAACACAGAGGTCATCAATGAAGAAGGATTTGAACGGCACCATTGTTGTGGAGAAGGGCTGTTCCTTTTCCTGACAAAAAGCATAACCGAGTACGCCTTTGTTTTCGTCCTCGGCGACATAGATGGGCTTTTTGTCGTCTTGTATCATTTTTGTCAGATCTTCTTCAGTGTATTTGGTCGTGCCGCTTCTGAAGATGTCCGGTCTTATTTTCGCATGCACTTCAAGGACCTGGCTTAAAAGCCTCAGCAGGTCCCTAATGTCTTTTTGCTCCGCAAGTCTTATGTTCATTGCTTAAGTATGCCTCCTTTGGGATTATGCCGGTTAAAAGGCAAAAGAAAAAAGGCTCTGGGCCCAAAATCGTCCAATAATGGGTCGAACCTTATTCACAAAATTATTATAGCATAACTGCAGTGATTGTCAAACACGCAAAATTGCTATCGGAATACTTCGGTGGGTGTGCCCGGTCCCACATTTCTTTTGACCCAAAGGGTGCGTAGCGACACAATTTCTACTTCGAAGTATCTCTTCTATGAATATAATAGCATCAATCCATCTTTTTTGTAAATTACTTCCGCATAATCTTTTTGGGCTCAACTACATCGCCTAGAAGTTGCCGCCGTTCCAGCCCCAGTTTTCTATTCCGTGGTAGGTAATGTACACGGCGTTTTGGGGTATGCCGAGTTCTTTCTCGAAAAGGTCGCAGACCTGGGCTGAGAACTGGTTTGACTGATAGGGGTCTATTCCGCCTAAAACGCTTACCTCGACATAGGCGCCCTTGTCGAGCTTTTTGCCGGCAAACCAGAGGTCATAGTTGTCGGCTATGCCGACCATGAGATAACTTTCCGGTTTGCCGAGCGTGGCGAGCATTCTGCCGAGTTCGGCCTTAATTCTCTCTTTTTTACTGTCGTCCATAGGGACGGTAATTTTTGAATCGATATACGGCATGGGTATTCCTCCTTTGGGGTTATTATAGCACTACTTCGCCAAAAAGCCTGCATTATTTATTGTCCATACGGCGAGATTTTGTTATCCATTCTGCTACGTCTTCTTCGCTGATGAACCCGGCCTTATTTGCCTTGCCTTTCATTGCCGCCTGGAACTGCTGCAGAGCATACTCTGCGGAATTGATAACACGAACGTTAGTGCCATCAACGATAAAGGTCACTCTGTCCCCTGTCTCAACACCAAGAGCAGCGCGGACATCTTTAGGTATCGTAACCTGTCCTTTCGACATTACTTTAGCATCATTTACAAAAGACCCTTTTTTCATATTACCACCTTCAAAGTAATTAGTAGGGAAGTAGGAATTTCCTACTTCTATTATACCATCTACATAGTCAAAATGAAAGGCAGTTTGCATTCGCAAACTGCCTTATCTTTCGTTGTTTATTTGCCGTCGGGGAAGCTGGTGAAGGCGTCGCGCTCGAAAGCGGGCAGGCCTGTCTTTTCCTTTTGAGCGGCAAAGGCTTTGATCATGAAGGACATGCTCCTTGCGAGGTTGCGCATTGTCTGGAGACCTTCAAGGTCCTTCTTTACGTCTTCTGCGGTAAAGCCGTGTACCTGGTTCCAGTATGTGGATGAGGCAAGAGGCATTCCGCTTATGGTGAAGTATTTGTTGAGCGCGTCAAAGGAGGCTGTGTTACCGCCTCTGCGGCAAGAAACAACACTTGCACCGGGTTTCATGAATTTGTATGAGGAAGGCGTGCTGTAGAAGAGGCGGTCCATAAAGGCGAGGATGGTGCCGTTTGGCGAGCCGTAGTAGACGGGGCTGCCGATGACGAGGCCATCGGCCTCTTTAAACTTTTCGGCAGTCTCATTTACGAGGTCGTCAAACACACATTTGCCGAGCTCTGCACATTTGTTGCAGGAAATACAACCTCTTATGTCGTGGCTTCCCACATTTATGATTTCACTTTCTATGCCTTCTTCAGTGAAGACCTTTACCATTTCCTCGAGCGCTGTGGCCGTGCAGCCGTTTGCTCTCGGGCTTCCGTTGAGCAGTATTACTTTTGCCATTACTGTTCCTCCTTTGAGGGTATTATATCATAAAATGCTCACACTGCATCGCCTATACCCAATCCTCTACTGCCAGACTCGGTATACGCTTAAATTCACGTGTGTTATGCGTAACGACAGTCAGGTTGTTTGCAAGACCCTGCGCGCCTATCATGGCGTCAAGAAGGCCTATGGGTGTGCCTTCCTTTTCAAGCATACCGCGAATTCTTCCCAACACAATCGCATCGTTTTCGGAGAATGGAAGTATTTCGAAATTCGCCAGAAAAGCGTTAACCGTCTGACGCGTTCTTTCTCCCCAATTGCTCTTTTCCGCGCCGTATTCCAACTCACTTAAAGTAATTGCCGAAACACAGATTTCGTCCGGAGGCACGGAAAGCAGATGATTGATCAGATTTCTATGCCTGCCGTTTATGGCGTAAATACAAATATTTATATCAAGAAGATACATTACAATCTCTCTCTTTCAGGCAAATCATTTAACATGGGCTGATTCCTGTCAAAAGTGATATCCTCTTCAGCCTGAACTATAGTCTGGCGCAACAATGCCCAAGGATCACCTTTTGGGATAAGATAATAACAATTGCCGCTCTTTTTGATAAAGAACTCCTTTTCCGTGGTGTTGAGTTCTTTGGGTATTCTTATGGCCTGACTGTTTCCGCTTTTAAAGACTCTCGCCGTCAGCATTACAATCGCCTCCTTATTTGTATATACATTAAGTATATACAAACAGTGGGTTCCTGTCAAATGATTTGAAAAAGGCGGAAGCAGATTATTTCTGCTTCCGCTTATGTCAGTCGATGAAGTTTAAGATTTCGGTGAAGATTTCGGGGTCTTGGGCAGTCATCTGAGCGATCGGTTTGTCGCTGAAGAAAGTCTTTCTTGCTTTTGGGTCAGTGAGGCTGCCGTATTCACCCAGCCATTTTGTCATGTTTTCGAGGGCTTCCTTGGTGTAGTTCGGGTTGTGCTTTTTGTTTTCCGTTTTAATGAGTTTTATGTTCGGGTTGTTTGCTTTTTCGACCTGTCCGGCATTGTACTTGTAGTTGGCCATCGGGTCGTCTGTGGAGTGAATCCACAGGAGCTTGTCGGTTGTGGTTTTGATATATGTTTTATTGTCGTCTTTGAAGTCGGGATTCTGTTTCTTCTCAAAGCGCCTGACTATGTCCGCAAGCGGGCGGAGTTTTACGTAGCCCATGAGTTCATCTGAGATGCTGACAAAACCGGAGATGATGACGGCTTTCGTTATTTCAGGGTTTTGATTTATGAGGTTTAAGGCTGTGTAGCCGCCAAGAGAATGGCCCACAGGGATTACAGAGTGGGGGTTGAGCAGGTTGAGGAGCTCTGTTGCGTCTCTTGTGGGGGCGTTTACGGAGGGCATGGTGGAGCCTCCTGATTCGCCGCAGCCGGTGTAGTCCAGGGTAAGGACTTTGTAGCCTGCTTTGCAGAGGGTCTCTATCTCGGCAAGGTAGGCTGAGTGGCCGGGACCCATGCCGGGACAGAAGAGAATCAGCTTATCCTCTTTCGGGTTTTCATAGCTGTATGTGAAGTATTTGATTGTTATGTTATAGGAGTTTTGAAACTCTCCCCTCTCACAGATGAGTCCGGGAAAGTCTTCGGCGGAATAGTAAGGGATATTCTCGTCCCTGTCAAACCGCTTAAGAAAGTTTTTCTTGTAGATGCTGATTACAAAGTTCATGGGGTTCTCCTGAAAAATGCCACCCGTTTTGGTCCGGGTGGCATTGGTTGGCGCAGCGGGTGGGATTCGAACCCACGTGCGGTTGCCCGCAAACTGATTTCGAGTCAGCCCCGTTATGACCACTTCGATACCGCTGCATGTATGAGCCCGTTTTTTGCGGGCTCTTTTATTTTATAGATTCTGGGGATTAAGTCAAGTTTTCTATTATCCTGTTCGCGACAAAGACACCTGAGGCGGAGGCGTGGGAAAGCGAGTGGGTTACGCCGGAGCCGTCGCCGATGATGTAGAGGCCCTTGTGGCAGGTCTCAAGATTGTTGTCGAGTTCCACTTCCATGTTGTAGAACTTGACTTCAACGCCATAGAGGAGGGTGTCCTCGTTGGCTGTGCCGGGAGCGATTTTGTCGAGGGCATAGATCATTTCGATTATGCCGTCAAGGATGCGCTTCGGCAGGACGAGCGAGAGGTCGCCGGGTGTCGCGTTGAGGGTAGGTCGGACCGTGCCCTCTTCAATACGCTTTTCGGTGGAGCGACGTCCGCGTTCGAGGTCGCCGAAGCGCTGAACGATTACGCCGCCTCCGAGCATGTTGGAGAGCCTGGCTATTGATTCGCCATAGCCGTTTGAGTCTTTAAACGGCTCGGAGAAATGCTTTGAGACGAGGAGTGCGAAGTTGGTGTTCTCCGTGTGCTTCTTCGGGTCCTCGTATGAGTGGCCGTTTACCGTGACTATGCCGTTGGTGTTTTCGTTTACTACCGCACCATGCGGGTTCATACAGAAGGTCCTGACGTGGTCTTCGAACTTCTCTGTCTGGTACACTATCTTGGACTCATACAGTTCGTCCGTGAGGTGTGAGAAGAGGACTGCGGGAAGCTCCACGCGGACACCTATATCGACACGGTTGGAGTGGGTCTTTATCTGCAGGTCCCTGCAGGTCTGCTCCATCCACTTTGAGCCGGAACGGCCTACGGAGACAATACAGTAGTCGCATTCTACGGCGTCATCCTTCGTACGGAGGATGTAGGTGTTGTTTTCGGTCTTCTCGAGTTTTTCAACGGGCGTGTGGAAGAAAAAGTTCACTTTGTCCTTCAGTTCGTTGTACAGGTTCTCGAGGACTACATAGTTTATGTCAGTGCCGAGATGGCGGACCGAGGCGTCGAGGAGGGTCAGGTTGTTCTGCATGCAGAGCTTCTTGAACTCAGAGCCTGCCGTGGAGTAGATTTTCGTGCCCTCGCCGCCGTGTGACATGTTGATGTCATCGACATAGTGCATGAGCTCAAGGGCCTTTTCGCGGCCAATGTACTCGTACAGGGTACCGCCGAAGTCGTTTGTTATGTTGTACTTGCCGTCGGAGAATGCGCCGGCACCGCCGAAACCGTTCATGATCGCACAGGTTTCGCAGTTTATACATGTCTTTATTTTTACGCCGTCTATGGGGCAGTTGCGCTTTTCAAGCGGATAGCCGGACTCGAAGACGGCAACTTTTAAGTTTTCTGCCTTTTTGACGAACTCGTATGCGGAGAAGATTCCGCCCGGGCCCGCTCCGATTATTGCTACGTCGTATTTCATTTTGTCACCTTAATTTACAGTGTTTATGGGTCTGCCTTTGAGGAAGGCCTCATAGTTCTTCACAACCTCTTTAATGAGGCGCTTACGCGTCTCTACGGGGCACCAGGCCACGTGAGGCGTGATAATACAGTTGGGTGCGTCAAGGAGCACGCAGTCCGCTCTCATGGGTTCGGTCCCGAGGACGTCTATGCCCGCTCCGGAGAGTTTGCCGGACTTTAAAGCCTCTGCGAGGTCCTGCTCGTTTATTATCGGACCTCTTGAGGTGTTGACGAGGAAGGCTCCGTCGCGCATCTTCGCTATTGTCTCCTTGTTTATGAGTCCCTCAGACTCGGGGTTTAAGGGACAGTGAATGCTGACTATGTCGGAGTGCTTGAAGAGGTTGTCGAGGGTCACGTATGTGACTTCCCTCTCCGCCCTGTCTATGAAGCCCTCCAGGTCAGTATTGTTGTTCTGCTCCTTCGCTCTCGCAAAACTTCTGGTATACACGAGGACGTCCATACCGAAGGCCTTTGCTATCTTCGCGACCTGGTGGCCGATCTTGCCGTATCCTAAAAGACCTATGGTCTTTCCGGCAAGCTCGTTGGTCTGAAAGACGAAGGGCGCGAAGGTGCCTGAGTTTACCCAGCCGCCCTCGTGAACGAAGTCATTGTACTTCGAGGTCTTCGAGAAGTGCTCGAGGATGAAGGCAAAGGTGTGCTGGGCCACTGCATTGCTCGAGTAGGTCGGTACATTGCAGACCGTTATACCATGCTCGTTGCAGTAGTCGAGGTCGATGACGTTGTATCCCGTGGCGAAGAGACCGATGAACTTTACGCTCGGGTTGTCGCCCAGAGTCTCACGGTTTATCTTCACCTTATTTAAAAGTATCGCGTCAGCGTCCTGTACTTCCCTTCGGAATTCCTCCCGCTGGCTTGTCTTGAGCATTACGGTCTGTCCGAACTGATCGAAGACCCTGAGGTCCTCATAGTTTTCGGCATCGGAGACCGTGTCGGCGTCCGGAAGGATCACTTTCTTATTGTATTTTTTCTCTGTCTGTTCGTTTCCCTGTTCTGTTATGTTTCCGTTTATCTGTTCTGTCATTTTTCATACCTCAGACATATGACTGTTCTACGGTAATGACGGCGAAGCACTTGAAGCAGTGCTCTTCTACTTCCGCCTTGAGGAGCTTTCCGACTTCCTCGTTGCTCATCTTGTAGTTGGCCGGTACAACGGCATCGAAGATGAGGTTGGTGTGAGTCTCGCCCGGTACCATGCGGAAGTCGTGGATGGTGATTATCGGGTCAACGCTCTTTACTGCCTTGATTACCGCTTCCTTCATCTTGTTGACGTCCTCATCGTTGACTGCGACAGGGTCCATGTGGATTACGGCCTCGCAGTTTAGGCGCGTCTTCAGCTGAACCTCCGCGTTGTCTATCTCGTCATGGAGGATGTATACGTCCTCATCACCGGGTACTTCGGCGTGAAGAGAGACAAAGATACGGCCGGGGCCGTAGTCGTGGACTATCAGGTCGTGGATGGCGAGGATATGCTCCTGCTCGAGGGCTATCTCCTCTATCTGCTTTACGAACTCGGGGTCGGGTGCCTGTCCGAGGAGAGGCGCTACCGTGTCCCTGACGGACTCAAAGCCGGTCTTTAAGATGAGGAGGGCTACGAAGATACCTGCGTAGGCATCTATGTTGAAGCTCGTGAACTTCGAGAGGATCATCGCGGCGAGGGCCACTACCGTGGAGATTGTGTCGGAGAGCGAGTCTGCCGCCACGGCACCCATAGCCGCGCTGTCAATCTTCCTGCCGACGGTCTTGTTGTAGAAGGCCATGTAGAGTTTGATTAAGATTGCGGCCACCATTATTCCGCCTGCAAGGAGGCTCGCCTCAATGGGCTCGGGATGAAATACCTTCTGTACGGAGGACTTCATGAGCTCAAATCCCATCAGAAGTATGAGGAGTGAGACGGCAAGGCCCGAGAGGTACTCCACGCGACCGTGGCCGAAGGGGTGGTCCGGATCGGGCTTCTTTCCCGCGAGGCGGAAGCCGAGCAGGGTTATTATCGAACTGCCGGCATCTGACAGGTTGTTAAAGGCGTCCGCCGTGATTGAAATCGAGTGCGCGATTGTACCTGCGATGTATTTGCCCGCGAACATTAAAAGGTTTAAGAAAATGCCTACAATGCTGCATAAGGTACCATAAGCCCGACGGACCGTCGGGCTTGTGTAGTTCTCGTTATCTTTAATGAAAAATTTTGAGAGAAGCTTAATCATCTAAGTTCACCACTTATACCCATCAAAGCTCCGGGATAGGCCTCCTGGACTTTGATTTCTTCAGGATATTGGATTTTGTATTTCGCGCCGTCGGAGAGGTTGAGTTCAAGATCTCCGTATACGGACTTCGGAATGACGACAGCGGCAAGGGTATTGTCGGAAGCGGCATTCTTGGCGGCCGCTATAAGTTCCATAACTACGCCGTTTTTATATTCACCCTCAGCGGCGAAGAGCTGAGTCATGCGTAAAACAACGTTCTCAAAACCGTTGCTGTCAAGTATTACACCTTTGCAGGTGGCGGCATTTCCGACCTTCTCGTCGCCGATATATGCCTCAAATGCCTTATCCGTAAGGGATGTTTCGCCCTGTACACAGCGGATTTCGATGATCGCGGCCTCCACGCGGTTGCTTCTGTTCTGCGCGGCGGCGTCCTCGGCGGAAATGCCCTCGGCCTCCTGGGCCTTGAGCGCGAGGTCTATCTCATCGTCCATATTTATGTTTACACCCGCCATCTGGGCGTTGTACATGTTGACTCTGTGCTCGGTGAGAAAATAGTCGCCTACCGTAAAAGCTATTGAGAAAACAATGAACTCAAGCAGGAAGAACCAGATTGACGGCGTATTGACACCGTTTTCGGGATCGAGTTTCATCTCAAGTCCGGAGAGTGAGAAAATAACCGTAATGGCCGTAAGGAAGGCACCGAAGAGCAGGCCCTCGATGATAATCATCTTCATGCGGGCTTTGCGCGCTGCATCGTCCTGTGTTACGGGTATGGGTTTTGAGAAAATATTTACCGGAGCCTTTACCTTCCTGCCCTCAGGCTGCTCGGGTTCGGGCTTGTTGTTGAACAGGTTGTCGATGATAGCCTGTGTGTCAACTTCCTTTTCCGGTTCGGGTGCAGGCGCGGGTGTTGCGGGTTCTGCGGGTGCCGGCTCTTCCGGTGCTGTGATGGGTGTGCCTGCCGCGGCTGCTATCTGAGCCACTGCCGCTTTCATCTCTTCAGCTGTTCTGATCTCGTCTGCCATATTGCGCCTCCTAATCTTTTACAACCACTTTGTCAGTGGCGGGGTCAAACGTTCCGGTTTCGGGGACTATGGTCACGACCTCAGTCTGTGTGTCCGAACCCGTATCGAATGTAATCTTTACAAAAAACTGCGGGAAGCCTGCCGAGGCGAAGGCGAAGCCCTGAACCTCTGTCTTTTCAATTGTTCCCGCAGGACCTTTCTCATCAAAGAGCTTTAAGACAAGCTTGTCGAAATCGCCTGCCGTCATGTCACACGCCGCATACGCGTCGTTTACGGTCGCTTCTTTGTCGTTTGCCTTGTCATAGACATAGGTCGCGACGCTGAAGCCGTCCAGGCTGAGCGCGTTGCCGTAGGTTACTATGGCCTGAAGATAACGCTCCGTCTCCTTTATTTCAGTATAGGCGAAGGCGTACTGGAGAGGCTCAGCCGCAGCCGCGTCGCAGAGGGCCTTGACCTCAGACTCAATGCGGGCGTTTATGGCATCTATTGCCCCGCTCTGACCGTCAACCGAGAAGACCGGGATGGTAGCGTCGTTGAGCATGGTGCCGACTCCGTTTTTATCCTCGGTTGTGGTGATCTTCGCGGTGGCGCCTATTCCGCTCACCTCCACCGGTTTGGTGGTTTTTTCTTCGGGTTTTTCGTTCTCCTCTTTACTGCACGCAGAAAACGCAAGAGCGATAATCAGGCACAGGAGAACAGCAGTAATTTTTTTCATGCCTCAACCTCCGAAAAGATTTGCATAAACATACACAATAATTCTACTATAAATATAAAGATTTGACAACTAACTAAATAGTTATTAATATACCAATGAGGTTTTTAATATGTTTGTAGATATCGCAAAAATTAAAATAAAGGCCGGAAACGGCGGCAACGGAGCGGTTGCTTTCCACCGCGAGAAATATGTTGCCTCCGGCGGACCGGACGGCGGAGACGGAGGACGCGGAGGCAATATTGTCTTTCGCGTGAACACCAACCTCTCCACCCTCGCCGATTTCCGCTACAAGAAAAGCTACAAGGCTAAAAACGGCGAAGACGGAAGAGGCTCACACTGCAACGGCAAAAAGGGTGAGGACCTCTATATTGATGTGCCCTACGGTACCCTTATCCGCGAGGTTGAAAGCGGCACGCTTATGGCCGACATGAGCTCAAACGAGGAGTTCATCGCCGCCCACGGCGGCAAGGGCGGCTGGGGCAATGTCCACTTTGCCACTCCCACCCGCCAGACGCCGCGCTTTGCGAAAAACGGCATGCCCGGCGAGGATTGGGAAGTGCAGCTTGAGCTCAAGCTGCTGGCCGATGTCGGCCTTCTTGGCTTCCCGAATGTCGGCAAGTCAACTTTGATCTCGGTGGTCTCCCAGGCAAAGCCCAACATCGGAAACTACCACTTCACCACAATCACTCCCGTACTCGGTGTCGTCTCCATGGGTGAGGGTTCCTCCTTCGTCATGGCCGACATTCCGGGACTTATTGAGGGCGCGGCCGACGGTGTCGGCCTCGGCCACGACTTCCTGCGCCACGTCGAGCGCTGCAGGATGCTCGTACACATAGTCGACGTGGCGGGCTCGGAAGGCCGTGACCCGATAGCCGACTTCGAGGCCATAAATGCCGAACTCGTAAAGTTCAATCCCGAGATGGCAAAGCTTCCTCAGATTGTCGCAGGCAACAAGTCAGACCTCGCGACACCGGAACAGATTGACCGTTTCAGGTCCTACGTCGAAGACCTGGGTCTTCCCTACTTCAGCATCTGTGCCCCCATTGCCGAGGGCACGCAGGAGCTCATAAACGCGGTCGCGGCGAAACTCGCCACACTGCCCCCTATCAAACGCTATGAAGCCGAGGAGATTCCCCTCGAGTTCTATGAGAAAAAGAAGAACACGGGCTTTACCGTCCGCCGCGAGGACGATGTCTTCATCGTCGAGGCCGAGTGGCTCATACCCATACTCGCAAAGACGGACATGGACGACTACGAGTCCCTCCAGTACCTCCAGAGAGTAATAGTCTCCTCCGGCATTGAGGAGGAACTTCTGCGCCAGGGTATTACGGAAGGCGACACTGTAAGTATCTACGACCTCGAATTCGAGTTCGTACCTTAAGGAGTAATATGGATAACATATCTCAGCTCAGTCCCCTGACACTCGCCTTCATAGGCGACTGTGTCTACGAACTGCTCGTGCGCGAGTCGCTCGTTTTGACGGCCAACAGGCCCTCGGGTGATTTTCACGCCGAAAAGATAAAATACGTGAGCGCGGCCGCCCAGGCCTCGGCCTTTCACCAGATTGAAGATTCCCTCACCGAACACGAGGCGGAAATCTTCAGGCGGGGCCGTAACGCGCACACGACACATACACCGAAAAACATGACGAGCGCCGACTACCATGCGGCCACGGGCCTCGAAGCCCTTTTCGGCTACCTCTACCTCTCGGGCGACATGGCCCGCGCTCGCGAACTGTTTGCAAAAATAACACCGAGTGGTGTATAATATTTTGGTAATTTTTGACTTCTAAGGAGTATTCTTATGTCAGGACATTCGAAATGGAGCACCATCAAACGCAAGAAGGGCGCAAACGACGCCGCAATGGCCAAGGTCTTTACGAAGATCGGCCGTGAGATAGCGGTTGCCGTAAAGGAAGGCGGCGCAGACCCCTCCTCCAACTCAAAGCTTAAAAACGTCATAGCGAAAGCTAAGGCGGCAAATATTCCGAACGATAACATTGAGCGTGCCATAAAGAAGGCAGCCGGTGAAGGCTCAACAGCCAACTACGAGGAGAACATCTACGAGGGTTACGGCCCGAACGGCATTGCCGTTTTGGTTGAGACCCTGACGGATAACAAGAACCGTACGGCCGGAAACGTCCGCCACTACTTTGACAAGTGCGGCGGCAATATGGGCCAGAACGGCTGCGTATCCTTCCTCTTCTCACGCTACGGCGTAATCGCCGTCGAGAAGGAGGACGTCGATGAGGAGACACTCATGGACGCCGCTTTAGAAGCAGGCGCAATTGACTTCCTCTCAGATGACGAGGGCGTCTATGAAATCCGCACAGAGCCGAACGACATAGGCTCCGTACGCGACGCGCTTGAGGCCGCAGGCTACAAGTTCGCTCTCGCTGAGGTGCAGTACATACCTTCAACCTACACAAGACTTGAGGGTGAGGACGCATTGAAGTCCATGGCCAAGATGCTTGAAATGTTCGAGGACGATGATGACGTACAGAACATTTGGCACAACTGGGAGAACGAAGAGGACGCAGAACAGTACATGTAATAAAACCGCAAGAGCCGTGAGCGATGTGCTCACGGCTCTTGCTTTAGTCAGGGAACTATGTATGGTCAAAGAGGAATGGGGGCCTCTCGACTGCGAAATTAAGCGACGCTTGATACTGAGTCGTTCTCGTGCTTTCTGCCCGAGATGACCTTGAGAGCAGCCCTGCGTCTTACGGGCGCTTTCTTCGTTCTTACGTTCTTTTTAAGGATGTACTTGTTGAAACAGAACTTGAGTACCGGGAAGAGTTCCTCCTCGAAAGCGACGAGTTTTTCCTCGTTCCAGATACCGTATGCGATAAGCATTACAACCAGTACTTCAAGGATAACCTTTACTGCAAAACCGAGTGTCATTTTAATTACCTCCGATGTCATTTTCGCTACCGAACATTTATTTGATTTACAAGTCCATTATACACGTCTTTTCACATATGTCAACAGAAATGTTCGCAATATTTTTTCAGTTGTCCGTAAATTCGGACTTAACTTGACAAATATACCTCTTTCCTTTACTATACTAAAGGTTTATCTAATGTATAAGGAGGCGAAATTTTGGGCACGGAAAATCTCTATCTACCCGAAAAAACAGCCATAGCTGACGGCCGTTATCTCATCGGCAGAGTACTCTCGCACAACGGCGAGGGTGTCACCTATCTTGCCTTCGACACGGAGCGCAAAGCCACGGTTGAAATCCGTGAATTCCTCCCCGACACTATCTGTATACGCAAGGAAGGTTCCACCCATCTCCTCATAAAGAGCGACAAGAAGCTCCTCTATGACACATGTCTTGCCTCCTTCCTCGACATGTGGAGAAAACTCGCGCGCATGCGCGGCCTCTCCGCCCTTATACTGGTTGTCGACATAGTTGAAGAGAACAATACGGCCTATGCCGTCTGCGAGCACACTGACGGAGCCATCTCCCTCAAGGAGTATCTCGCAACAAAGACCGAGGAGGGCTACATCTCCTGGCAGGACGCCAGAGTGCTCTTCATGCCCATCCTCTCCACCCTCTCGACTCTCCATACCGCAGGTATCATCCACCGCGGTATTTCCCCCGAGACCCTCATTGTCGGACCGGACAACAAGGTCCGCATAGGAGGTTTCTCCATACCCGAGTGCAGAAACGTAAAGACGGGCATAAATGCCGAGATCTTCTCAGGCTACGCACCCGTCGAGCAGTACGGTATTGACGTGCCCTCAGGCCCCTGGACTGACATCTACTCATTCGCGGCAGTCCTCTACCGGGCCCTCATAGGCACCACTCCCATAGACTCCAAGGAGCGTCTTGCCGCCGACCGCATGATGATTCCGGCAAAGTTTGCCGAGTTGATTCCGGCCTACGTCATCAACGCCCTCATAAACGCGCTGCAGATAATGCCCGAGGACAGAACGAAAACGGTTGATCAGCTCAGGGAAGAGCTCTCCGCTTCACCGACGGCAGCCATCGCGGCCGATTTTGAGGCTGAGGCAGAGGCCGCGGAGTCCGAGGCGGAATCCGCCCCCGACTACTCAGCCGTTGTCGCACCGCGTCCGAAGAGAAAACCCTCGGCCGCGACAAAGCAGGAGCAGTTGCGCACTGCTTTGAAAGCCGGAGGCATTGCGGCTGCCGTCGCACTGTTTATCTTCCTCATCCTCTGTCTGACGGTTCTCCGCGGACACTTCGGAAGCGGCGGTTCAAACAAGCCGACTGACCCTAACACGGGTTCAACAGTCAATTCCGACACCAAGGTACTGGTTCCCACATTTACGGGACGCACCTATACCAATATCTCCTCCCAGAAGTCCTACTTCGACGATTTCGTCATCACAACCAAGGAGGAGTACAACACCGAGGTCAACAGGGGCTACGTAATCTCGCAGTCCATTGAGCCCGGCAAGGAGGTGCCTCAGGGCACCGAAATCCAGCTCGTCGTCTCCCTGGGCGTTGAACAGGCAGAGATGATAGACGTCGTGGGCGAGACCTACGAGTCGGCTGTGGCCAAGCTCAAAGAGGCCGGATTTGAAAACGTCAAGAAGATCTCCATGACAAACGACGGTTCACACGTATCCGGCACAGTCGCCTCCTCTCTCCAGAAACCCGGAGAGCTCTACGACAAGACCGAGAAGATAACCCTCACGGTCTATGCTGAGGCTCAGACGACTGAGCCCACAACGGAAAAACAGGGCTAAACAAAGACAAAACAGCGGAGCTTTCGCTCCGCTGTTTTTTATGTCTTTTACTTGTCGTACTTGTCTTTGATTTTCTCTTTCACGCGGTTTCGGATTATCATGCGCTTCTTGTCGCGAATCGCCTCAAGTTCCTCGATTCGCTCAATGCGCTCCTTCTTCGCCTTGCGTCTGAGATCCTCTTCGGTTATCTCGCGTTCTTCCATCGGAATATAATCCTGACGGTCACAGATGTTCATGTAAGCGGGACGTATAATCTTGCCGCTGTTTATGATCTCTTCAAGTCTGTGAGCGCTCCAGCCGGCGATTCTCGCGCAGGCGAAGAGCGGTGTGTAGAGTTCCTCGGGAAGACCGAGCATCTGGTAGGCAAAGCCCGAATAGAAGTCTATGTTTGCGCAGATATCCTTGTACATCTTGCGCTTGCCGGCGATGATGACCGGAGCGAGATGCGCCACGCGCTCACGGAGTTCGTACTCATCTATGAGTCCCTTCTCCTCCGCCAGCTGCTTTACGGACTCCTTAAGCATCTGTGCACGAGGATCCGACTTCGTGTAGACGGCGTGGCCCACGCCGTAGATAAGGCCTGCGCCGTCAAAGGCTTCTCCCTCGAGAATCTTCTCGAGATATGCCTTTATCTCCTCATCATCCGTCCAGTCTTTTACGTGGGCTTTTATGTCCTCAAACATATGTACATTCTTTATGTTCGCTCCGCCGTGCTTCGGTCCCTTAAGAGAGCCGAGGGCCGCGGCGATTGCGGAATAGGTGTCCGTACCGGAGGACGTCACCACGTGAGTCGTGAAGGTGGAGTTGTTACCGCCGCCGTGCTCCGCATGGAGTACGAGAGACATGTCAAGCACCCTGGCCTCAGTCTTCGTGAAACTGCTGTCGGCTCTGAGCATGTGAAGTATATTCTCAGCCGCAGAGAGTTCCGGTCTGGGCGCGTGGATGAAAAACGAGTCTCCGTCATGGTAGTACTTGTATGTCTGATAGCCGTATACGGCCAGCTGCGGAAACAGCGCTATGAGCTCGAGGCACTGACGAAGCACATTATCTATGGACGTGTCATCGTCCCTGTGGTCATAGGAATAAAGCGTCAGCACGGAACGTGCCAGCGTGTTCATCATGTCACGCGAGGGAGCCTTCATGATAATGTCACGGACGAAGTTCGTGGGAAGGGCCCTGTAGCCGGCGAGGATTTCTTTGAATTCGTCGTACTGCATCTCGTTCGGAAGTTCTCCGAAGAGAAGAAGATAGACGATCTCCTCAAAGGCAAACCCCTTATCGCCGTGTCCGGCAATGAGGTCCTGAATATCGTAACCGCGGTAGCGGAGAATACCGTCTACCTCGTGTTCGACTCCGTTTTCGTCCGTCTGGCGTCCCCAGATCTCCGAGATTTCAGTGAGGCCCGTTAAGACACCGTGGCCGTCTAAATCACGCAGACCGCGTTTTACGTCATATTTTGCGTACAAATTGGGGTCAATTGTACTATGTTCAAGTGTAAGTTTTGACAGATCGGTAATCTGATCCGTTACAATTGAATAAGTATCCGAAAAGTTCAATTTTATCTCCTTTAAGTCATTCGAGGTTGCAGACAATCTCCATGAGATTGTAGATGTCGTCCAGATACCTGTCCGGTCTTACGAACAGGCCGGTGAAAGAGAAGTGGTTCCTGTTTTCGATGGGCATCTGATACCAGATACCGGGCTGGCAGTATTCCGCGGCACGGAATGCGGCAGCCTCTTCGTTTATGGGCGGCATTGAGGAGTTGGTGTTTACGAGTCCGTCGTTGTCCTGGTCCTTCTTCGTGATTATCGGTGATTCGGGCAGGTAGTTTTCAAATGTTGATACGAGAGCGGCGAAAGGAAGCGTTACTCCCGCCCTGAGCCCGGGCAATGTAGCCCTGCCGAGCACTGTCTTCGTAACTTCGCCCGAATATGACAGATAGTAGATGTCATCGAATGTGTCAAGTTTCGAGTTGAGTGTCTGCATGCCCCAGGGGCCCATGTCGAAAAAGATGTTGTCGTTCTTGCGGAGGTATGAGTCTATGGCATCTTCACTGAACTGAAGCTTTGAGCCTTCCTCTCCCCTGGCGATGTAGGCCCTGAGACCGTGCTGGGTGAGAGGCATGCCGTCCCTATTGTAGTAAGGGTCAACAAAGTGCGTGTACTGAAGGAGCATGTCCGCGGCGGTAGCGGCCTTGGTCATGAGTCTTTTCGCGCCGGGGAAGCGGCCCTCAAGGGCCTCAGCAGTCGAGATGCCGTCGTTTATGCCCGCGATGGTGACGAGGGCGTGAATCTTACCGCGGAAGCCGCCTCTGAAGAGGTCGGAAAGTTCTCCTGCGGGGGTGGCGTTTCTCTCCTCCTCGGAACCGTTGTAGAGAAGTTCAATGAAAAGACGGGCTACGGGAGCACCGAAACCGTGAGCAACAAGAGTGATTTTGTCCCAGGCTTTGAGCATGGGCTTTTCATAGGTCTTGCCGTACCTTGCGTGGCCGTATTTCGAGGAGTGAGCCGCACCGTAGTCAACAGTGCCGCCTACAAGCTGGGCATAGAGTTCACAGGTCCTGTCCCATACGCTCGAGAGAACCTCGAAGGAGACGGTATGGCACTCCATATCGAGTTTATTCGTAACAACGTTCTGAAAGCCCGTGGCAGACATACCGAAGTACGGGAAAGCCTTATGCAGTTTTGACTCCTCTCCGTAGGCTATAACGCCGGGAATGAGGATTACCGGATATTCATTCTTGTGCTCAAACATTGAAATACCTCCACAAAGTTGCCGAGAATAATACAGGTAAGATAATAACATATTTAATGTACTCAGGTCAAATTATTATATGTACAAAATCGTTCTTTTCTGTTAAAATCTCTGTGTTATGAAAAGAGTATATTTTCACACACTCGGATGCAAAGTCAATCAGTATGACACTGAGAGCCTGGCAGAGCTGTTCACGAAGGCCGGTTACGGTATCGCGGATACTCCTGCCGGGGCAGATGTCATTGTCGTAAATTCCTGTACCGTCACAGCTGAGGCAGACAGGAAGACCCGGCAGGCCGTCCGCCGTTTCAGGCGCATCGCCCCCGATTCCGTCATCGTCCTCTGCGGCTGCGTGCCACAGGCCTATCCCGCAGTCGCTGCCGCGCTGCCTGAGGCGGACGTCGTAACCGGCAACAAGGATCACCGACTGATCTTAGACCTTGTGGACCGTGCACTGTCCTCCCGCTCCTGTGTTGTGGATATTCCCTCACACGCCAAGGGCGATGATTTTGAGGACTTCCGCCTCTCGGCCTTTTCGGGCCGCACCAGGGCCATCGTCAAAATCCAGGACGGCTGTGACAGATACTGCTCCTACTGTATTATCCCGACCTCCCGCGGCCGCTCAAGGTCCAGGAGCCTCGAGAGCTTAAGCGACGAGCTCGACAACTTCAAAGCACAGGGCTTCCGCGAGGTCGTCCTCGTCGGTATAAACTTCTGCTGCTACGGTCTCGACATAGGCAGGACCTTTGTCGACGCAATAGAGCTCGCCTGCGGCAAGGGCTTTGACCGCGTGCGCATAGGCTCGCTCGAATATGACAATATCAGTGACGAGGCCATCGCCCGCCTGGCCGCCCTGCCGAACTTCTGCCCGCAGTTTCATATCTCACTGCAGAGCGGATGCGACAGGACTCTGAAAGCGATGAACCGCCACTACAATTCAGCCGAATATCTGGCTCTCTGCGAGGCCCTCCGTGCCGCTTTTCCGGACGCTGCAATCACGACCGACCTCATGGTCGGCTTCCCCGGAGAGACGGATGAGGACTTCGCCGACTCCCTTGCCTTTGCAGAAAAAGCCGGCTTTGAAAAGATTCACGTCTTCCCCTACTCCGCCCGTCCCGGCACGTGCGCCGCAGAGATGGAGCAGGTGCCGGCGAGCATCAAGGAAGCACGTACCGATGCAGCTTTGAAGCTTTCCGACGAGCTGAGACAGAAGTTCTTTAAGTCCTGCCTCGGCAGGACCGTCTCAGTCCTCTGCGAGACAGAAAAAGAGGGCGCGGCTTTCGGTTACACCGAAAACTACACCCCCGTAAAAGTGCTAAATTGCACGGGTCATTCAGGTAAGATTGTCTCCGTAAGGGTCACCGGCTCAGAGCATGATAACCTCATCGGTGAGCTCTGTTCCGCAGGGTAAAATACGCGGAGTCGCCAGGTTGTAAAGGTTAGTTGCTTTACACTCCAGATCAAAGATGTGTTTTCCGTACTCGGGAAGTTCATAGGACTGCGAAGATTTCATAATGATAGGAAGGCTCGCCTTGTCCTTCGCAAGTTTCAGAATTTCCCTTCCCTGCTCGTTAAAACCGAGCACGCGTATATACGGAACCTTGTGCAGGGCGTCCTGCGGGGCAATGCCCAGGTAGAGCGCAGTGATGATTCTTCTGATACGCGAATGGGTATATCTCTTCGTTTTGACAATGGAATACAGTTCCTCAAGCGAGGTCGCTGACTGTATTGCGTTATAAATTCTGTTTTCCAGGCCCTCGGAGACATCCGGGGCCTCTTTTATGTCCTCCGCGCTGAGCATTCTCAGGCGCGAGAGTATGGCGCGTTCGCTGTCGTCTATCGCCACGGGCGCGCGGCCGACCTTTTCAAGGCGTTTAAACTCACTGACCGAGGACTCGGGCATGAACTCAAAAGCCCTCTCGTCGCCGCGCTCAAGCATGATCCTCAGGGCGGAAGCGGATGAGAACTCGCCGTTCTCCTTGAGCGAGTCGTGCTCAGCGCCGTTTCGCTTTATGGGCATGACATTAAAGCTCGTACCTACGGATTTCATAGCCTTTAAGTACTCAACTGCAAGTATATTGTTTGGCTTTGAGATGACATCCGCAATCTCGTCTCCGTAGAGTTTCCTGACGGCATTTTCGCGGGCCGCGGCATAGGTTATGCCGCCCTCGAGCTCGTCTTTTATGAGGTCGTGAACCTTAATGTCACAGACCGCTTCCGCGGCCTTTTGGAGCAGCTCTCCGTCCGCGGTCTCGCAGCCGAAGGCGAGGCTGTCGACACAGCCGAGCCCCGCGAGGACGGACAGTCCGCCGCGCGCAAAGAGCTCCGCCGTGGAGACGGCCCACGGAACCGGAAGTTCAAGCACCAGATCCACGCCGTCGGACAGGGCCGCCTTTGCGCGCGCCCTCTTGTCCATTATTGCAACGCTGCCGCGCTGCACGAAATTGCCGCTCATGACGGCCACGACGTGTGTGGCCCCGGCCTCGCGGCACTTCGCCGTAAGATACTGATGTCCGTTATGATAGGGATTGTACTCCGCTACTATGCCCGTAATATTCATAATAAACCTCAATTTTTTGGATAAATTTATACTTTTATAATAACAGATTTTTCTGTATAATACTACCAATACACCTCAAGGGGGACAAATATGAAAATACTCGTTACAAACTGCGGAAGCTCCTCTCTCAAGTACCAGCTCATCGACATGGACGGAGAGAAGACTCTCGCCAAGGGTCTCTGCGAAAGAATAGGCGTTGACGGCCACTTCGTCGGCAAGACATTCGACGGCAGAAAGACAGAGAACAACAACATACTCCACAACCACACCGAGGCCTTCATGGAAGTCAAGAAAGCTCTCACCGAGGGCGAGACCAAGGTCATTGACTCACTCGATGAGGTTGACGCAATAGGTCACCGTATAGTACAGGGCGGCGCTCTCTTCAACGACAGCGTGCTCGTAACCGACGAGGTCAAGGAAGGCATCCGCTCACTCATCGACCTCGCTCCCCTTCACAACGCGGCTCACCTCCAGGGTATTGACGCGTGTCAGGCAGTCTTCGGACCCGACGTGCCCGAAGTGGTTGTCTTCGACAACGCCTTCCACTCAACAATGCCTCCGAAGGCCTACATCTTCCCCGTACCCTATGAGTACTACGAGAAGTACAAGGTTCGCCGCTACGGCTTCCACGGCACAAGCCACAGATACGTCGCAAAGCGTCTCGCTGAGATCTGGGGCACAAGCCTTGAGGGCAAGAAGGTTATCGTGGCCCACATAGGCAACGGTTCCTCCCTCTCCGCCATAAAGGACGGCAAGGTAATCGACACGACAATGGGTATCACCCCTCTTGACGGCTTTATCATGGGCTCCCGCTGCGGCGGTGTCGACCCTTCAGCCATCACATACATCCAGGCCAAGGAAGGCCTCTCACCCGCTGAGACGGACCAGATGATGAACAAGAAGTCAGGCCTTCTCGGTATCTCCGGTGTCTCCTCTGACATGCGCGATGTAGAAATCGCAGCCGCAGAGGGCAACGAGAGAGCACAGCTCGCGCTCGACATAATGTACTACCAGGTAACAAAGTACATCGGTGCCTTTGTCGCGGCACTCGGCGGCGTTGACGCCATCTGCTTCACGGCCGGTGTCGGTGAGAACGGACCCGAGTTCCGTGAGGGTATCTGTGACAACCTCGAATACCTCGGCGTGAAGATTGACAAGGAAGTCAACAAGTGCCGCGGCAAGGAGGTAAAGCTCTCCACTCCCGACTCGAAGGTCGAGGTCTGGGTCATCCCCACAAACGAGGAACTTATGATAGCCCGCGACACCAAGGAGATTGTCGAGAAACTCTGAGAATAAAAAAGGACAGCCGAAGCATCTGCTTCGGCTGTTTTTTTATTGCTTAATAACTCTTTGTGTAGTAGAAGTTCACGTCCGGAACCGTAACACTCGCGCCCTGATCTTTAAGGAAGGTCAGGAAGCCGCCGAGAATGGTTTTCATGTCGTCCTTCGTCTTGCAGATTATACTGCTGCCCGCTATAAGGGCCTTGGCCTTCTCCTCGTCTCCGGCGAGCTTGTAGTTTACGACAAGACCCGGGGCCGTAGTCTGGCTGTTTACGTTCTTAACGGAGGCCTTGAACTCTTTAAGGAATATGGCTGTGGCCTTCGGATGAGAGGCAACAAAGTCCTTGTTCGCAATAATACATGTGCTGCAGATTTTGCTGTCTGCGTACTCCGTATCGCGGACGAGATTCTCCCAGAGATCGGATACGTCAACGCCCACATTCTCCTTTGAGCCCTCGGCAGCAGCCTCGCTTGCGAGCGGCTCAGGCAGGGCGGTGTGAATTACCCTGTTCTTCTTTACGAGTCCCGCGAGGTCATCCGCGGAGAACTGTGTGTTTACAGTTACGTCATTGTTTTCCGCCTTTGCGAAAACAGCTTTCATTATCGGTTCAAGAAGCGAGCCCGAAGGTACATAGAACTTACCGGTCATGGACCCTACATTGCTCAGGAGAGTCACCTCACCGAGTTCAACAAGATAGTAGTTGCTGTATGAGCTGATGGCAATGAGCTGTACGTCCTTTCCCTCGGAATAAAGACGCAGGGCGTCCTCCGTTGAGACAGCGGCGATTTCGCACTCGCCCGCCGCGACCTTTTCCGCTGCGTCCTTCGAATTGTCGAGCAGTTCGTATGTGTAGTCACCGAGAGCGCTCTTGTTATCTATCGAATCAAAGAGGTAGACCATACCTACTGCCGCAGGTCCTTTTGAGACTGCGAGTCTGACCGTCATGGCCTCCTCCGGAACAGCCGATGTTGTGGTATTGGTCTTGTCGCCCGGCTTTATTACAGCGTCTTCATATTTCGGTTTTTCTGGTATCCTCGTGCAGCCGCAGAAGCAGAGCGCGAAGAGACATGCAGAGAGTATAAGAGCAATAAAACGCCTCATGATTTCTCCTTGGAAATTAAGATTTATAACAATAATATTATGCTATAAAGCGGGTTAAAGTTCAATCACTTTATCGGCAATTTTTATGTCTTCATTTATATGTGACACCAGTACGACGGGCCTTGTCTTCGCAAATTCCCTGATCTTCTCCACAACGGTTTCCCTGTTTTCGGAGTCGAGTCCCGAGAAGGGCTCGTCGAGCAGGAGTATGTCCGGATTAAAGAGCAGGGCGCGCGCAAGGCAGACGCGCTGCCTTTGGCCGCCTGAGAGCTCGCTGGGGCGCTTTCCCTGAAGATCAGCCCCGATGCCGAGCTCGGTCAAAAGAGCGGCCGCATCGGCGTCTGAGACGGAGCAGACGGCCCTTATGTTCTCAAGCGCGGAGTACCACGGCAGAAGCCGCTGCTCCTGGAAAACAAAGGCCGCGCGCGCCTCTTTGGGTGTGATCTCCACAGAGCCCGCGTCCGGTTTCTCAAGGCCGGCAATGAGACGCAGAAACGTCGTCTTGCCGACACCGGACGGCGCTATGACAGCGGTTATACCGCTGTCCGGTATTTCAGCACTTAAGTTTTCAAACACGGGAGTCTCCGTGTTCGGATAACCGAAGGTGACATTCTTAAAA
Organism: Clostridia bacterium; assembly: GCA_017451425.1. Classification (GTDB taxonomy): domain Bacteria; phylum Bacillota; class Clostridia; order Oscillospirales; family Acutalibacteraceae; genus UBA1227. Next base: position 28,792 of record JAFSPP010000035.1, read on the forward strand.
CTTATCACTGCGCCACCTCCGTCTTATACTTCCTCAGGAGCCTGCCCATGAAGAATTTTATAAGTCTGTCAAAGATGACACTGAGTATGACGACAGTCGCCGTCCAGGCGAACATCTCGTCCGTGATGATATAGAACTTCGTCTCCCAGATACTGTTGCCAATTGACGGCAGTGTGCGGCAGATTACCTCTGCGGCGATTCCCGCCTTCCAGCAGAGGCCGAGTCCGGAACCGACGGCTGCGGCATTGTACGGTATGAGGCTCGGCACGTAGATACTGCGTATGCGTGCCGCGGGGCTCATCCCGTAGACCTGCGCCATCTCCAGAAGGTCTCCGTCCACGGCGGCGAGGCCCTCCAGCACATTGCTCCACACTATGGGAGCGACCATTAAAATACAGATGATTACGGGCACGAAGTTCTTGCCCGACCACATGAGCGCCAGTATTATGAAGGACGCCACGGGCGTGGCCTTTATGACGCTTATTGCCGGGCTTAAAAAGGCCTTCAGGAAACTGAATCTGAAGGCCAGGGCGGCAAGCAGCGCGGAGAGCAGATAACCGAGCACGAAGCCGCCGAGGACTCTCAGAATTGAGAGAAATATTGTCTGCCAGAAAGGCAGCGTGCCGCCCAGTCTTATGAGGGCAACAAGCACTTTATGAGGAGATACGAACAGTACCTCCTCATTTATTATGAGCGCCAGCAGCTCCCACAGGGCGAGCCATATGAGAGCTACAAGCAGATATTCAGTTCTATTTCGGGGGCGTTCAGCCTGCGTAATAGAAGTTGTCATCAGGAAGCTGTCCTCCGACTGAGTTAGGCTGTGCGTCAAAGAGCACCTTGTAGAATCCCTCTACCTCTTCACGCATCTCTGCGCCTGTCTCGAAAGTGATATTGCAGCGCGGAAGAGCCATCTTGGCAACGGGGGCCTTTGCAACTATTCCGACCTGTGCGATTATCTCTGCGGTCTGATCAATGTTCTTCTCGTCCTTTACGAGGTCGATTGACTTCTCATACTCATAGAGGAAGGCCTTTACGGCATCCGGATGAGCCTCGGCAAACGCAGTGTTGACAACTACGCAGCCCATGGCGATTTCAGCGCCGTCATATTCCGTTCCGTCTGTCACCTTATCCCATACATCGTCAAGGGACAGAGCAACTTTCATATCCTTGTTCTGGGCAAGGAGAGCCGTTACTGCGGGCTCGGGAAGAAGGACTACGTCGGCCTTGCCTGAAGCGGCGAAAGCGACGAGGTCGTTATGTGTCGTGTAAGTGAAGTCAAGTTTTACGTCCTCGCCTACCTTAAGGCCCGAAGCCTCAAGGAGGTAGTTTAAGATGAACTCAGGTGTTGAGCCCTGGCCTGAGACATAGATTGTCTTCCCCTTAAGGTCAGCCATGCTCTTTATTGTGTCGCCCTTTTCAAGGATGTAAAGCACGCACTCAGTATTGAGAGCGAGGAGCTTTACCTTGCCGTTTGACTTGTTGTAAAGAGTCGCGGCGGCGTTTGTGGGAAGCGCCGCAATGTCGAACTCACCGGATACGATCTTGCCGGTGATCTCGTCAGGGCCTGCGCAGATGGTGGCCTCATAGTTGTTGAGTGTCTTGCCTTCCTTGGCATCGTTTAAAAGATATGCCATGCCCATACCGGTGGGGCCCTGGAGTGTGGCGAGTTTTACGTCTACGCCCGTTGCTGTGGGAACAGCCTCGGTCGGGGCTTCTGTCGGAGCGGCTGTTGCCGGCTCCGTCTTGGGCGCTTTCGTGCAGGCCGCGAGGCTCAGCGCAAGTACAAGCGCAAGTACTAAGCTTATAATTCTTTTCATGATTGTCTCCCTTTCTTATTTTGCAGAGCATGCGGCCTTGGCCGACACGCCTTCTATCCTGCCGATTTTGCCTGACAGGGCATTTATGACATCCATCGGGGCGTCAACTACGACGCTGATGACGCTCACCTGTTTTTCGGCATAGGGTATGCCCATGCGCCCGATAATGTGTTCCGAATACTCATGGAGCACTTCGTTAACCTTTGGGGCAGAGGCCATATCCTCAACAATTATGCCGAGTACTGCAACTCTCTTTTCCATCCGTTACCTCCTTTTCGCAACAAAAAAGGCTGCGCAAAAATTGCGCAACCTTCGTCGTTTAAACTTTGAGTCGCTAAAGCTTCCATCTCAAGAACACTTTCGATGTCAGGTTTACGCAACAGGTATTATATCATTTTTTCTTTGCATCCGCAAGATAAATCGCCCAGTACATGACGCCTACGAGGACGGTTCCGCCGATGATGTTTCCGATTGTGACCGGGATTAAATTGTTCAGGAAGAACGCTCCCCAGGTCGCGTCGGCGCCGGCAATGATTCCCGCCGGAACGTAGTACATGTTCGCCACGCTGTGCTCGAAGCCGCAGAGGACGAAGAGCATTGTCGGAAGATAAAGTCCGGCGAGCTTACCGCCGACCGACTTCGCCGCGAAGGAAATCCATACGGCAATACAGACAAGGAAGTTACAGCCTATGCCGAGCAGGATGGCCTTGCCGAAGTCGAGCGACGCCTTTGCCGTCGCCACCTTCATTGTCGTCTCAAGCAGGGCTCCGCCGAAGAGGCCCGTCTGTCCGGAGAGGTTTGTGAGCAGAGCGATAAACATCGAGCCCACGAAGTTTCCGAGGTAGACTATGCACCAGTTTTTCAGCATGGCGGAGACTTTTACATCTCCCGTAAGTACCGACACGATAATCAGGTTGTTGCCCGTAAAGAGCTCACTTCCGGCAAGAAGGACCATGGTGAGTCCCGCCGGGAAGATGAGCGCGCTGACGAGTTTCGCCACGCTCGGGTTTGCTATCGTGCTCATGGCCGTATTTGCTCCGGCTGCGGCCAGGGCTATGAACATACCTGCAAGTATGCCCAGTAAAAACAGCTTGTACGCCTTGTTTCCGGCCTTCGCCTTTCCTATGCCTATCACATTGTTTGCTACTTCTGCAGGTGTAAACATCATTTGTTATCCCCTCCTGATTCCTCGTTTGCCACTTTATACTCGCTTAAGAACTCAGTGGCAAGATCTATCCTGAAGCCTTTCACATCGGACACGACGTCCGAGATTATCCTGTCCGCCTTCGTTTTAAACAGCGGCGCTATCGCCGTCTGCAGGATGAAGTTCAGCACTTTCTCCTTGTCCTTCAGCACGCCCGTCTTGTAGGCGTACAGCAGTGTTCCGGGCACGGACGTCGTGGCAATGTAGTAGATATCAAAAGCATCCTTGTCGAGCCCTGCCTTGGAGGCGAGCATCGCAAGAATACTTCTGTACGATGCATTGCCTATGAGCGATGCGGTATTGCTCTTCAAAACCTCAGAGTAAAACCGCAGAAGGTTCTCATTCTCAATTATTGAGGCAAAATATACATAAATCGCAACACCGACTCCCACCGCGAGATTCTTCGAATAGAGCTTCAATGCGATGTTGAAGTACTTGATCTCACAGTTTCTGAGCACGTCATTGCAGATAAAATCCGCAATTTCCTCTTTGTTTTTGAAATAGTAAAAGAACTTTGTCCTGGTGATATCCGCTTCCTGGCAGATCTGTGTTATTGAAACATCATCGTAGCCGAACTCATAGAAAAGCTTCTTCGCGGTGTTGACTATGAGTTCCTTGGTACGGATACCGGCACGGTTCCCTTCCATTTACATCACCGCCGATTAGTATAACACAAAACCGGCTTTGATACAATTTGTATAAAAAACTTTTTGACAGTTGTCAAAAATGTAAATTGACGCCTGTCAAAAAACACCGTAATATTAAAGTATAAATTTATGAGGAGGAATCATTATGAGCTTATTGAAAAAATCCGAACTGTTTAATGAGCGCCTCGACAGATTTAACAAGGCACTCTGCTGTTTCGGCACACCGGACCGCGTACCCATATTCCCGGCAATTGAGCAATGGGCCCCGGTGTATGCGGGTGTAAGTATTATAGAGGCATATCAGAAAGACCCCCGTCTCCTGGTCAATGCATTTCGCAAGGCATACAATGACGTCTACATCGACGCCTGCTACGGCACGGGCAACCTGATTCCTCTCAAAATGATGAACACATTCGGCGAGGGTATTTACACGGTAAACGAAACGACCGTCCAGATTAAGGGCAGCCACGGCTGTACAATGCAGCCTGAGGAATACCCGGAACTGATTGCGGATCCCGAGAAATTCATTCTCAACAAAGTCATTCCGAGAAAATACTCATCTCTCGCCAAGGACGACAAAACCACAATCACGACATGGCTTAAGGGCACTGTCGGTATGGTGGACTGGTTCCTCTACGATCAGATCACCAAGGAACTCATCGAGAGACAGCTCGACACTCCGGTTGTTCAGAAAGGCGCAACTTTCCTTCCGGGCGACCTGATGCTCGACTTCCTGCGTGACTTCGTGGGAGTATCCCAGGACATAAGAAGACGTCCCGAACAGTTCCATGACGCCTGCGAAGCCCTTCTTCCGTTCACCAAGAAACTCGCTGACCTTTCATATTTCGGATCAAAGACCGGTGGTGTTGTGTTTATGCCGCTTCACCTTCCGACTTATCTGCGTCCCGCGGATTTCGAGAAGCACTATTTCCCCTTCATGAAAGCGACAGCGGAACACATTCAGGGCACGGGAAAACGCCCCATGTTCTTCTGCGAAAACAACTGGGACCCTTATATCGAAATCATAACCGATCTTCCCGGCAACGGAACCTATTGCTATTTTGAACACGGAGATCTCAAGAAGAATCATGAGATACTCCGCAAAGCAAAAATCTGTATGGGCGGCGGCATGTCAGCGGAGATCCTGAAAACGGGAACCAGGGAACAGTGTATTGACCAGGCAAAATGGTGCCTTGACAATCTCGCTCCGGGCGGAGGATACATGTTTGCTCCGGACATCGTTCTTCTCTCAAAGAATGACGTCAATCCCGAAAACTTCTCAGCAGTATGTAAGTATATTCATGAGAACGGGGTCTATTAAGGAGGTATATCAATGGAATACGATGTAAAAGGCGCTCTTGATAAGCTTGATAAGATATTGTTCTTTGTGCCTAAGAAGGCAAAGGAAATGCTCAGATTTCTGGTCTTCATTCAGCTCCTTATGAGATAAAAAAACAAAAAATAACCGGGCTCCGAAATCGGAGCCCGGTATTCTTTTTGTTTACGGTTTATTTAACCGTAGAGGATCTGTCGACATAGTGAGTATGGAGATACTTGTGAGCCGTATGGCTGTTGGGTTCTCCGAAGAACTCCTTGTAGACGATATCCATGACTGCTGAGTTCTTGTGTGACTTTCTCTCGGGAAGGTCAAGGTCTTCCTGATAAAGAACGCCTGCGCGGAGACCGCGTACATCAACAGTATCACGAACCCAGTTGGGCTGGATGGGCTGACCGCCGCCGTTGATACAACCGCCCGGGCAGCACATGATCTCGATGAAGTGATAGTTCTTCTCGCCGTTTCTGACAGCCTCAAGAACCTTCTTCGCATTTTCGAGACCTGAAGCAACCGCTACGTTGAGTGTAAGGCTACCGACAGTATAGCTGGCCTCTTTGATGCCGTCCATACCACGGACTTCCTTGTAATCAACTTCCGCGTTATCCTGGCCGGAGAGTACATCAACAGCCGTACGGAGAGCAGCTTCCATAACACCGCCGGTTGTGCCGAAGATTACGGCAGCACCGGTGCCTTCGCCGAGCGGAGAGTCAAACTCTTCGTCAGGAAGGTTATCCCACTGGAGACCTGCGCGCTTGATCATCTTGACAAGCTCGCGGGTGGTCAGAGCGTAGTCAACATCAGCGAAGCCGTCAACGCTCATCTCTTCACGGCCTACCTCAAATTTCTTTGCGGTACAGGGCATGATTGAAACGGAGACGATGTTCTTCGGATCGATGTTGTTCTTCTTTGCCCACCAGGATTTCAGTGTGGCACCGAACATCTGCTGAGGAGACTTACAAGTTGAAAGGTTGTCAAGGAAATCAGGGAAGTATGTCTCACAGTACTTGATCCAACCCGGTGAACATGAGGTGATAAGCGGAAGCTTACCGCCGTTCTTTACACGGGTGATGAGCTCTGTGCCCTCTTCAAGGATTGTAAGGTCGGCTGAGAAGTTGGTATCGAATACCTTGTCGAAGCCGAGTCTGCGAAGAGCAGCAACCATCTTGCCCTTGCCCATTGTTCCTATCGGTTTGCCGAAGCCTTCAGCGATAGCGGCACGGACTGCGGGAGCAGTCTGAACTACAACTACCTTTGAAGGATCGTTGATAGCCTCGAAGATTTCAGCTATCTGGTCTTTCTCAACGAGAGCGCCTACGGGGCAGGCCTCAATGCACTGTCCGCAGTTTACGCATGCGACGTCAGCGAGTTTCATCTCGAATGCACAGCCGATGGTTGTGTCGAAGCCTCTGTTGTTTGCGCCGATAACGCCCGTCTGTGAACGGCAGGCAGCTACGCAGCGGCGGCAGAGTATGCACTTGCTGTCATCACGTACAAGTGCCGGTGAACTCTCATCGAGTTCAACCTCTGTCTTCTCGCCCTTGTATGTGTCGAAGTCAACACCGAAGTTACGGGCAAGAGTCTGGAGTTCGCAGTTTTCCGAACGGTCACATGCGAGGCACTCGCAGTTGTGGTTTGACATTATGAGTTCAAGAGTTCTCTTGCGAGCTTTAAGAACACGGTCGGAACGTGTCTTTATCTCCATGCCCTCTGATACGGGCATTACGCAGGCTGCAACAAGTGTTCTGGCACCTGTTACCTCAACAACGCAGATACGGCAGGCGCCGATCTCGTTTCTGCCCTTCATATAGCAGAGTGTGGGGATCTCGATTCCGATTGTTCTGGCAGCCTCAAGAATTGTAGTACCGGCAGGTACACTGACAGGTGTACCGTTGATTGTACAATTAATCATATCCATAAAGCACACCCCTCCCTTAATCCTTCGTAATTGCGCCGAATGCGCAGTTCTGCATGCAGACGCTGCACTGTACGCACTTGTCGTGGTCTATAACATGCGGCTCTTTGACTGCGCCGGAAATAGCATTTGCCGGGCAGTTTCTCGCACACTTCGTACAACCTACGCACTTCTCAGGATCGATTGTGAATGTGAGAAGGTCACGGCATACGTGTGACGGACACTTCTTATCGTTGATATGAGCCTCATACTCATCACGGAAATAACGAAGTGTTGAAAGAATCGGGTTCGGAGCTGTCTGTCCGAGACCGCAGAGAGAGTTATCCTTGATGTGAGCTGCGAGAGCTTCGAGCTCGTCTATGTCAGAGGGCTCGCCTTCGCCGCTTGTGATCTTCTCAAGGAGCTCATAGAGTCTTCTCGTACCGATACGGCACGGTGTGCACTTACCGCAGGACTCGTCAACCGTGAAGTCAAGGAAGAACTTCGCGATATCAACCATACAGTTGTCCTCGTCCATGACAATAAGTCCGCCTGAACCCATCATGGAGCCGATGGCGATGAGGTTGTCATAGTCGATTTCAACATCGAAGTGCTCTGCGGGGATACATCCGCCGGAAGGACCGCCGGTCTGGGCAGCCTTGAACTTCTTGCCGTTCGGGATGCCGCCGCCGATCTGCTCAACAACGGTGCGGAGAGTTGTTCCCATGGGAACCTCAACGAGACCCGTATTGTTGATCTTACCGCCGAGTGCGAATACCTTTGTACCCTTCGACTTCTCGGTACCCATTGATGAGAACCAGGAAGCACCGTTTAAGATAATCTGGGCAACGTTGGCATAAGTCTCAACGTTGTTTAAGATTGTCGGGCTCTGGAAGAGACCTTTGACTGCAGGGAACGGAGGACGGGGACGAGGCTCGCCGCGCTTACCTTCAATGGAGGTCATGAGCGCTGTCTCCTCACCGCATACAAATGCGCCGGCGCCGAGACGGATGCCGATATCGAAGCAGAAATCGGTACCGAGGATGTTGTCACCGAGGAGTCCGTATTCCTTAGCCTGCTTGATGGCAATGTTAAGACGCTTAACGGCTACGGGGTACTCTGCGCGGACGTAGATATAACCCTGTGTTGCGCCGATAGCCTTACCGGCTATTGTCATTGCCTCGAGGAGTGCATGGGGGTCGCCCTCAAGTACGGAACGGTCCATGAATGCACCCGGGTCACCTTCGTCGGCGTTACAGCAGACGAACTTCTGGGGAGCCTGCTGAACAGCTGCGAATGACCATTTCTTACCGGTCGGGAAACCTGCGCCGCCGCGGCCGCGAAGGCCCGAGTCAAGGATAACGTTTACAACGTCTTCCGATGACATTTCGGTAATTACTTTGTAGAGAGCTGCATAGCCGTCACGTGCGATGTATTCATCAATATTTTCCGGATCGATGATACCGCAGTTACGGAGAGCGATTCTCTTCTGAAGCTTATAGAAAGTGGTATCTTCAAGTGAATTACAGGTAATGCCGTTCTCAACGAGGAGATAGTCCGTGACAACCTGTCCGCCGAGGATGTGCTCCTGATAAACACGAGCAGCCTTTTCGGCATCCATCTTGACATATGTTGTTCTCTTTCCGCCTTCAATGACTTCAACGATAGGCTCGTACTGGCACATACCGATACAACCTACCTGTCCGACCTTGCATTTGGGGTTGCCTGCAGCCGCCTCTTTGAAAGCATCGTATACGGGCATGGCACCTGCTGCGATACCGCAGGTTGCAAGACCTACAAGTACTCTGTACTCGCCCGGAGCAGAAGCAGCGAAGACATTGGCATTGACGTCAGCTTTTATAGCCTGGAGCTCAGCCCATGTTTTCATATTCCTTCTCCTCCTTTTCGAATTCCTTGTACTTGTTGATGATTGACTCAACCTCGGAAGCCTTAAGGCGTCCGTAAACGTCTGAGCCGTTTACCATCATTACAGGAGCAAGTCCGCAAGCGCCTACGCAGCGGCAGGCCTCAATTGAGAACAGTCCGTCGTCCGTGCACTCGCCGGGTTGGATCTCAAGGATGTCGCAAATCTTGTCGAGAACTTCGCGGGAACCCTTGACGTAGCAAGCTGTACCGAGACATACGCTGATCTGATACTTGCCCTTCGGTGAAAGATTGAACATAGAATAGAAGGTGGCCACACCGAAGACCTCTTCTGCGGGAATTCCGAGTTTCTCAGCTATGTGGATCTGAACCTCTTTGGGCAGATATCCGTAGATGAGCTGAGCTTCCTGCATAATGGGCATCAGGCAGCCTTCCTCCGTGCGATGCTCGGCGATGTATGCGTCGAGTTTCGCCTCTTGCTCCGGTGTTCCGTTGAACGGAATGGAGCTCATTTTCTTTTTCAACTTTAACACGCCTCCCTTTTAATTTAAGTGTACGGAGCAGTCCGTGCTCCGTACATAAATTCCAACATATATTATTTTAACAAATAACGATTTAAATTTATATTATTGAGTTGAATATAAAACATTTAAATTTTTTGTACACAACTGACAAACCTGTCCAAAACAAGATAAAAAATCGCACATGTCCTAAAAGAAAAGTCCCGCTCGGCTGAGCGGGACTGCTTTCGCAAATATTATTTTGCGGCCTTGATTGCCTTGTAGGTATATGCCGCGAGCGCGCCGCCGATGAGCGGAGCAACAATGAAAATCCATACTACGGCAATGGGAGCCGTGTTGCCCGTGAAGAGCGCTATAAGGGCGGGGCCGAAGCTTCTCGCAGGGTTTACGGATGTGCCCGTAAGGCCTATGCCGAGGATGTGTACAAGCGTAAGTGTAAGGCCGATTACGAGGCCCGCAAAAGAGCCGTGTCCGGCCTTCTCATCCGTAACACCGAGAATGGTAAGAACGAAGATGAAGGTGAGGATGATCTCAACAAGGAGACCGGCAACAATGCTGCCGTTTACTCCGACAAGACCGTTTGTGCCAAGGCCGCCTGTCTTGTCCTCAACTCCGCCGAGTGAGAAGATGGCGAGTAAGAGAGCGGAACCTATGGTCGCGCCGACACACTGAGCGGCTACATAACCTCCGAAGTCTTTCTTGCTCATTCCGCCTGAGAGCAGAACGCCGAGAGAGACGGCGGGGTTGATATGGCAGCCCGAAATGTTGCCTATGCTGTAGGCCATGCCTACGATTACGAGACCGAATGCGAGAGCGGTGAGAATATATCCTCCGCCTGCCGCCGCGTCACAGCCCACGAGCATTGCGGTACCGCAGCCCAGAAATACAAGGACACACGTACCTATGCATTCCGCGATGTACTTTTTCATGTTAAACAACTCCTTTTTACATTATGAATCTATTCACTCAGGCGGCTGTTTTTTGAGAATTCACAGCCGCAATAGTCCTGTCTGTAAAGGTCATATACTTTACTCAATTCGATTGAGCGCTTGTATCCTTCCTTTTTCTTGAAGTCTGAGGGCAGCCACAAAACACGTACCTGCGCAGCCACAGCTTCTCCGAGCTCGTTGAGCAGAGCCGCGTTTTTATGAGGACTTACCGACAGAGTTGAGCAGAAATACTCAAATCCGTTTTCGGCGGCCACCCTTCCCGTCTCGGTCAGTCTCTGCAGGTAGCACTCCCTGCATCGCTCCCCGCACTCGGGATCAGTCTCATGACCTTTTGCAATCTCAAGGAACGAGTCGTGGTCATAGTCCGAGTCAATGAACTTTACCTCGTGCTCAGTCTCCCTGTTAATCTTCTCAATGAGGTCCAGCTGGACCTCTTTCCTGTGCAGGTACTCCTCCGTCGGGTAAATCGAAGGATTGAAGTACAGCACAGTTATATCGAAATAATCATTCAGATAAGTGATGACATATGAGGAACACGGCCCGCAGCAGCTGTGGAGCAGAAGCTTCGGTCTCCTGTCCCCCAGCGTCTCAATAAGCGCGTCCAGTTCCCTCTGAAAGTTCCTTACCATCAGCCTTCACCGTATGCCTTGAGCATATCCTTTGCTTTATTTACTACAATATCACGCAGTTCCTTGGGTTCCACGACCTCCATTGAATCGCCCCACTGCATTATCCACGCGTCAAGGCCCGAGATGGTCGCATTCGCGGAAATCGTAAATGTGTCATCCGTGCGCTCTGTAATGAGTACGTTGTCTCCGAACCTGTCTGCCACAATCTGCCAGACATCGTTCTTACACTTTATCTTCACCCTGACCGGTTCGCCCGAGAACATGTTGAACTTGGTCGACAGGTAGTCGGCCGCGTCAAAACTGCCCTTGTACTTTGACACCTCACTTAAGGGTCTGGAGGTCTCATCGAGCTGGGTCACCTTGGAAATTCTGTCTATGCGAAGATGCATGAGGTTGTTGTATTTGGCGTTGTTGCAGACGAGATAGTAATGGTCCTGCACCCAGATTAAGGCATAGGGAGAAACCGCGTAGATATGGTCCTCATTCTTGGGCCTCTCGCCCGCCTCAATGCTCCTCTTAAGGTAATGAAGGCGTACCTTTTTCCCCGCCTGTATGGCGCAGAGCAGCGCGTCTATGACATAATAAATGGTCTCGTTGGTATTCTTGTTTCTGTGGTCGATGTATACCTGCTGAAGCCGGAGAGACTCCCTCTGGTAAACCGAGAGGCTCCTCTCTATTTTCTCCACCAGTTCCGCAGTCTTAGTCTCGGTAATAAACTGTGCGGACTCAACGGCGTCAACCAGAAGTCTGGCTTCGGCGAGCTGGAAATCACGCTCGCCGAGATAATAGCCCTTGTACGGCGGCGGATTCTTGATTATGTCATATCCGTAGTCAATTAAAAGATCGATATTGCTGTAGATGGCCTTTCGCTCAGCGCTCAGGCCGCGCTTTGTCAGCTCCGCCGCAAGCGCCGCCGCCGTAAGCGGATGCTCCTCATCGGAGAGTTCGCGCAGAATATCATAAATGTGAAGTACCTTAACCTTAGAACCGCTGTTACCTGCCATAACCAAGCCCCCAATCAAACCTATTGTACCATAAATGGTACAACACTTAAAGCCCTTGAAAAAGAATCCCGATTAAAATATAATATACAGGCATTTGCGGGTATGGTGGAATTGGCAGACACGCAAGATTTAGGATCTTGTGGGCAACCGTGCAGGTTCAAGTCCTGTTACCCGCACCACTAAGGAGGTACAAGCATGAAAAAGTTTATCGCAATTGTTCTGATACTAGTGTTCTGCTTCTCTTTCGCTGCCTGCGGCAGCAAGAAAGACAGCAAGGGCACGTCTGAATCAACAACCAAGGCAGCCACAACTGAGAAAGAAACAGAGACAACTACTGAGGCTCCGACAACGACAACCACAAAAAAGAAGAATGCGGCAGACAACTACTATATTGATGCTCTGCCCAAGAATGTTAAAATCGTCTATGAGACCTACGTCCCCTTCCAGAACAACGGTTACGTAAGCGAACTCACCAAGATAGGCAACGACCTGCTTAAAATGGACGTTTCCACAACCGGCAAGGAAATGACCCGAACCAACAACTATGCGTGGCATTACTTCAAGTACAAGGGCGACGGCAAATGGGACGATTATTACACCAACGGAAAAGAGGACTGGAGACTCTACCGTGAGGACATAGGTGACGGTAATACCAATCCCATGCTTCTTACTAACCTGATTAAAGACGACGACACACGCTATAAAGATAAAGCTACCGACACACACGAGACTCTTTCAATTTCAGGCCTTGGCGATGTAGACACCGTCATTCTCGACAAGCTTGATCAGAACGGAAAAGGCAAAATGTGGTACTGTGAAGAAATTCATATGTATGTAAAGACCGATCCCGAAAATGACGGCAACCGCTTCACAATGACCGTATATGACACCTCCGTCACCGAATTCGGTATGGACGTTCCCGCCTGATAAGACAAATAAAAAGAAGGCACTGCAAAGTGCCTTCTTTTTTTGTTTGATTATTTGCTCTGTGCTGCAGCAATCTCATCTGCCATGAGTTTTATTACTTCGTCATCAGACATGCCTGACTCTGAAGGAACAAGTTTGAGCATTACAACCGCTACGGGTTTCAGATTGTGTGTTATTACAAGATCATAATACCCCGGCTTATTGGTCTCATTGAATACATATGTTGAGCCCCAGATTCCCTCTTCGTCATCTGCAGCGGGTTTTTCAAGATTGACTGTGGTTACATCGTCCGAAAGATTTGCAATGAAACTGTCAATGTAAGTTGCAGTGTCGTTCTGATGAGGAACAATGTATGCTGCAAGGCCGCTTTCTTTTCCGGCTTCAACTTTGATGTAAATCCACTCATCCAGATTGAAAACAAATCTTATGCCTTCATCAGCAGGGTCTTTTCCGTTGATTTCACCCGTACTGCTCGCACCGCCGAGCTGGTTACCGTCAAGAGCAACAGCTGTTATGATGGGCTCTTCGCCATCCTCAAGGTTCAGCTGATAGAGTTTGCCGGGTATTACTATCGGTTCACCCTTGATTTCCGTGCTGTCTGCATTGTTGCTGCCGTCATCAGTGTTGGCCGGAGCACTTGTCGTCGCTGCACCTGAGCCGTCACTGCTGTCAGCTGCCGGAGTTCCGCCTGTTCCGCCGCACGCAGCAAGGACAAACACCATTATTGCCGCAATGAGAATTGCAATTACTCTTTTCATGTTTATTCCTCCTCAGGAAGTTTTATACAAGGTTATTATACTATTTACAGACCTACTCCTTCAATGATAAAATAATTATGTTATTCCCTGAAAGGATGTGTATGTATGGGACTTTTTGATGATGTATTGAAGAATGTCGGCGACATAGTCGATAAAGAGATGGGCGAAGACGCCAAGAAGATTCTCGGCGAACTCGGCGATGCCATAAAGGAAGCGCAGGCAAATCAGCCTGTGCAGAAGGAAGAGACAGCGCCAGCAGCCGATGAGGCCATCTACGAAGAAGACGGCGAGCCCTGCGACAAGAAAATCCGCGAGTGCCTTGCCTCTGAGTTCCCTCAGTATACGGTCAAGGAGAACGTATCTCCGACAACCATCGGCGGCACCGGTAAGTTTATGGATTATTCCTTCGGCATCTACGATAGTGACAAACCAAAGCTCTTCATCATGCTTGTCGGTAAGACAACCTGCAGCACAAGACTTTACCGCTGGTCAAAGGAGCAGGCTGCAGCAGCCGGCGTTACGATGATCAACTTCGTAAAGCACTATCCGAACAATCCCGAATACATTAAAGAGAGACTTCACAAGTATCTTTAATCCAAGTCAATAAAGAAGAAAGAGAAATGCATTTTTGCGCCTGCGGCGGACAAAGCGTCATCTTAAGTAACCTTGCAGGCGGTTGATGACGTTCAGTCCTGTATTGTAAGCACAGCTTACGTCAAAGCTTTTTCTCTTTCTTCTTTTATTTTGTTATGAGTTTAGTTGACGAACTGAAAAAGGAGTCCCGCTGGCGGGAATTTCAACGACACAAAACCGAAAAGAATCAGCTCTCAAAAAAAGAGGAATCTGAACTTGAAGAATTCATAACTGAAAGGCGCTACCTTTCGGTTCTGTCTCATTTGGATGAATTCCCGCTCCCGGAGAAACGGATTATCAGCAAAATAGGAACGGCAAAAAAGCGCATAGTTTACTGTTACCCGAAAGACGAGACATGGGTTTTGAAACTCCTCGCCTTTCTGCTCTACAAGTATGATAACAGTATAAGCCCTGCATGTTATTCCTTCAGGCGCTCAATGACAGCCAAAAACGCAGTTTTAAACATAATGGCCATACCGAACCTTGAAAACAAATATGTGCTTAAAACGGACATCCACGACTATTTCAACTCAATGCCCGAAAACCGTATAGTTGAAGTTCTGAAAGATATAATTACCGATGATCCGAAACTGCTTGACTTTCTGACCATGCTTTTTACTCAGGAAGAAGGCAGCGGTGCCATGGCAGGTGTCCCTGTCTCAGCATTCATCGCAAACATCTACCTGCGTGACCTTGATGATATGTTTCTGAAAATGGGTGTGCCCTATTTCAGATACTCGGATGACATACTGATTTTTGCTGACACAAAAGAACAACTTGACAATTATCAGAAAACTCTCACTGAACATATAAAAAATGTCGGGCTTTTGATTAACCCCGACAAAACCGTTATAACACATCCCGGCGAATCTTTCGATTTCCTTGGTTTCAAGTTCGCTGACGGACAGGTGGACCTGTCCGACGCAACCATTGAAAAGATGGAGGGCAAGATTCGCCGCAAAGCCCATCGCCTCTGGCGCTGGCGCCAGCGAAACAAAGCGGACTACGACCGCGCGGCTCATGCCATGATACGCTCCTTCGACCGTAAGTTCTATGACATTACCGGCGAAAACGAATTCACCTGGAGCCGCTGGTTCTTCCCCGTCCTCACAAAAACGGACGGCCTGCACGAGATAGACGAATATATGGTACAGTACCTTCGCTATCTCTACAGCGGCCGCCACTACAAAGGCAATTACGCCATTACCTATGACCATTTGAAACGACTCGGCTACACCAGCCTCGTCAACGAATACTACAACTGGAAAAAGACGTACTGAAGTTAAATACGCCGGGTGACAGAAGCCCGCTCTGCATAGCGGTCTCCCCCTCCATGCGTCACATACTCTACACTCCGTCTACTGGGCCCACCAGTGCGACAGATAAACTAAAACGCCGTGCAATGCACGGCGTTTTGCTTTTATGTTCAGCTGTTCTTCCAGGCCTCAATCTCTTTTTCAAGCCAGGCGCAGAGTTCGTCTATGCCCTCGCCTGTCTTGGCGGAAATCGGGATTATGTCGAGGTCGGGATTGCGCATGAGCGCGTTCTTCTTGCACTTCTCAAGATCGAAGTCAAAGTAGGGGGCGACGTCAATCTTGTTTACGACCAGCACATGTGATACCTGGTACATGAGCGGGTATTTGAGCGGCTTGTCGTCGCCCTCCGGAACAGAGAGAATGGTGAGGTTCTTTACCGAACCCGTGTCAAACTCTGCCGGGCAGACGAGATTTCCGACATTCTCGAGGATGAGGAAATCGAAGTCCTCCTCAAGGGCCTCTATACCCTGACGTGTCATTTCGGCAGTCAGGTGGCACATGCCGCCCGTGTGGAGCTGAATCGCCTTCGCTCCGATTGCCGTGATTGTGGCGGCATCGACATCCGAGTCGATGTCAGCCTCCATGACACCTATTTTATATTTCTTTGCCAGACGGGGAATTACCTGTGTGAGAGTGGTCGTCTTTCCCGAACCGGGTGAGGACATGATATTGAGGAAGAAAGTGCCCTTCTCCTTGAGAGTGGCTCTGAGTGCCTCTGCGTCCTTGTTGTTATCGGCAAAAACGTTCTCTTTGATTTCAATGATGCGATATTCTTTTTCCGTCATTTTTCTGATACCTCCGAACAGAAGAATTTTACCACTTAATAAGCTTTTATGTCAACCTGACAGCGTTTGACATATTCGGGTTTTTGTCTTATAATTATCGATGTTTTAGGACTGTATTAGGACATTTTTATGATTGTTTTAGGATGTTTTTAGAGTACTGTTAGGACGATGCATTATGAAAAAGACAAAAGAGACCATACTTGAAAAAGGAGCTGTCCTGTTCCGTGAAAAGGGCTACAACGGAACAAGCATGAGAGAGATTGCGCAGGCCGCGGGAATTGCCGTGGGCAACCTCTGCTACTATTTTCCCAAAAAGGAAGATCTTTATTACTCTTATTATTCCAGATTCTTCTCGGCCCTCACGGACGCCCTGGAGCCCATATTCTCGACAGAGACCAATCCCTGGGTCAGTTTCTTCGCGCGCGAATACATCATCTACTACAAGTTCTTCGCGGATCCGCTCTACAAGAGACAGGCCCTGGACGCCATAAATATCCCCATCTTCCGTCAGCACTACTGCAGGGACTTTTATTCCCGTCTGCTGGAGTTCATGAAGACCATAGGCAGTAATTTTGAGCCTGAAAATCTGCTTGACTACTCGATCATTTTCTGCACTACGGAGATGCATCTCTTCGAGGCGCACGCCAACGAGGAAAATCCGGATTTCAAAAGAATCTTTTCGCTGATTCTGAACATTGAGTTTAACTTTGCAAATGTCGCGCCGGACCGTCAGCGGGAACTCACGGATGAAATAATCCGTGTCTCAGAGCAATTTCTGAGTGAACATCCGGGCGTACTCACTTTCTAATCTTAATATTATTGTAACTGTTTTATATGATTTTGTAGGCATTTACTCCCTATAATGACAATCGGAGCTGATGCAAATGACCGAAAGAAAGCACGAATTTGACAAGCTGATCTGGATTTTCTTCTTCTGCAGTCTGATAGGCCTCCTGCTGGAAGGCGGGTACACTTATTACCACACGGGACATTGGGAGAATCATGTAGTTACAATGCTGCTTCCCATCTGCCCGATTTACGGCATAGGAGCCCTCATATTCTGGCTTGCGGACCATAAGATAAGCAAAAACGTAAACATAATAATAAAGGCCCTGTTCATAGGCACATGCGCGACGGCGATGGAGTTCGTCTGCGGACTGTTTCTCTACTACCTGCTCGGCATGAGGGCCTGGGACTACACACATGTACCCTCAAACGTACTCGGTATTTTCTGTCCCGAGTTTCTTGTAATCTGGTCCGTGCTGGGGCTCATCTATCTGCTTGTCGTGAATCAGATTCACAAGAAGACGGACGAGAAGCCGGCGCGCGAACATAAAATGTGGTTCCATATTGTCACTGTCATCTTCAGCATCTTTCTCTTCATTGACATGCTCTCGGCCTGGATATTTATCTTCTTCTGGAGCGACCGTCACTACGGTGACCCGGTGGACACGAAAGCGGAGATCAGGGCTGAGCAGACAGCCGATGACGACTTTATGAAGAACAGATTTATCGAGTGGCATTTCCTGGACGATTTAGGTGAAATTGAGATGCGCTACAGAGGACTCGGAAAGAAATAACACAAAAAAAGAAAAAAGAGCGGCAGAGCCGCTCTTTTTTTATGTTTTATTTCAGGAACTGTTCCAGTGTGGCGAAGAGGTCTTCGGGCTGGACCGGCTTGGAGAGGTGCGCGTTGAGGCCCGCCTGCATGCTGCGCTGGACGTCCTCGTCGAAGGCGTTGGCCGTGAGAGCTATAATCGGAATTGCCTTTGCGTCTTCACGGTCCAGCGCACGTATGACGCGCGTGGCCTCAAGGCCGTCCATCTCGGGCATACGCATGTCCATGAGTATGCCGTCATAGTGACCGGGCTCGCTGCTTTCAAATGCCTCAACCGCAAGTCTGCCGTTTTCAACACGGTCGACCTTTATGTCTCTCATGGAAAGTACCATAGCCATGATTTCGGCATTGATGTCGACATCCTCAGCGAGAAGCAGACGCTTTCCTGACAGGTCGACCTCCCTGGTGCCCAGGGCCTTGCGGCTCTTGAATGCCGCTTTGAACTCGTCCATGACGCTCGCAGCGAAAAGCGGCTTCGCGACAAAGGTGTCGACGCCCGCCTCGCGCGCCTCATCGGCTATCTCATCCCAATTATAAGAGGTGAGAATAATGATTGCCGTATCATGATCAACTATTTTTCTTATTTCCCTCGTGGTTTCAAGGCCGTCCATTTCGGGCATTTTCCAGTCGACGATGATGAGATTATAAGGTTCCATGCGCGTCTGCCTGAGTTTAACCATTTCAATTGCCTCAGGGCCTGACCCGGCAGTCTCGCAATGAATACCTACATGGCCCAATACAAGCTGCGCATGTTCACGGGCTATCGGGTCATCATCGATGACAAGAACCGTCATATCACCGGGATGGATTTCGAACCCGTCGTCATCGAAGGCACCGCTGCGGTCAGACTCACCGAGCGGTATGGACACCGTAAACTCAGTACCTTTTCCCTTCTCACTCTCGACCTCTATGGTACCGTTCATGAGTTCGACAAGGTTCTTCGTTATAGCCATGCCGAGTCCGGTGCTGCCGTATCTGTTTGTGGCTGAGGAATCCTCCTGGCTGAAAGTATCGAAGAGTTTGGGCAGATACTCCTCACTCATTCCTATGCCCGTGTCTTTAATCTTGAACTGAAGAGTCTGGTAGCCGCTGAGAGTAGCGGTACGTTCCACATTGAAAGTAACTTTTCCGCCCCCCGGCGTAAACTTGACCGCATTGCCGAGTATGTTGATTATAACCTGGCGTATCTTGGTCTCGTCACCAATATAATAGTCATCTGTATTGCCCTCAACGCGGCACTCGTAATCCAGGCCCTTCTCCCTGCACTGTCCGCCGATAATCGTGCTGATGTTCTCTATCATTTTCGGAAATGAGAACTCCTCGCTTTTGATTGTCATGCGTCCCGACTCTATACGGGACATGTCGAGAATATCATTTATCAGTCCCAGAAGATGGTTCGCGGATGCGCCCATCTTCTCGAGATAATCCTTGGTCTTTTCGGGTGTCTCGGGATCGTTTAAAGCTATATTGTTAAGACCGACTATTGCATTCATCGGAGTCCTTATCTCATGACTCATGTTTGAAAGGAATATCGTTTTTGCCTTGCTGGCATCTTCAGCCGCCTCAAGGGCAACGCTCAAAGCTTCATTCTTCTCGGCAATCTCCTCCTGGAGCGCGAGTTTCTGCTCATACTCCTCCTGCTTTACCCTGTTTGCGGCCTCCAGCGTCTCCTTCTCAAGCGTGGCTCTTGCCGAGCGCCTTGAAAGAGTGATGATAAGACTGAAAAGACCGATAAGAAAAGCTGCGGTGATTATGGACTGCACGAGGCTGCGCTTGATCATATTCGACGATACCGAACTTATCTGCTCGCCGATAACACTGTCCCGAACAAGATAGGTAAGGAACCAGTCCGTGCCTTCAATCGGCACATAGGCAAGCGTCTCAAGTGTTCCGTCATATGTGAATGTTATGACGCCTCTCTGTGAGTCTTTGAAGTCGGCTTCCATCTTTTCAATAGAATAGCCGTCTTCCGGATGAGCATTGTGTATGGCCTCAAGCAGATTACCTTCCTTGGCAAGACCTCCTAAAACGGTATTGGTCAGAGCCACACCGCTGCTCGTGTAGATATTGCAGAATGTCATGCCGCCTTTCTGAGACATCATTGAGATGCCTTCAAGCAGGATATCCATATCCTTTTCCATGAAGCAGGCGACAAGTTTTTTCCCTTCCAGGGTCAGGTCCGTCGGGACTGCAATGACAGCTTTCTTGTTCTTCAGCGTAACATCTCTGACGGAGATTTCCGGTCCGGTGATTTTTTTATAATCAAAGTTGTATTTGTCAATATCCTGCTGCGTGCCGAGAGCGGTGTAGACAAGTCCGTCCTCATCGACAAAGGCAAATCTCTCCAGGTTGAAAAGAGCCTTCATACGGGCCTGATATGCCTGAAGATGTTCAATATCCTTTAAGTCATCGTCGGTCATGAGGTCTATGGCGACCCCCATCAGATTAATGTTGTCACGGAGATTGTTTTCAACAACCTCTTTTCGGCGTCCCGCAAGTTCATCAAGATACATGAGACTCACGGCTTCCGCGGCCTCTTTCGTATCATGGGTAGCATTGGTACCGATCCAGATATTGCCGAACACCAGTATAAGAGCAAATATTACCAGACCGATGAAGAGAATCAGCAGTGTCCTTCTGCTGTTTTTAGTCATCCGATCATCCCCTTACCATCTGTTTTCAACGTATTCACAGAAAGCATACATGTCATTTATCTCGAGCACCGTGCCGTCATCGAGCGTCACGGTACCGTTCCACAGGCCATGAACCTGATGACTGTGCATACGCATGACGAGGACGTTGATGTCCAAGTGATGATCATAGAAAGGAGTCATCGTCAGGTTGAAACGGCCGTCACGCGAGATGAACTTCCAGGGCTCCATATATTTGTCGGGCTTCGGGAAGGTCTCGACGTCAACGGCTTCAAACTTGTGACCCTTGCCGTCGTAGAACATCATGGTCTCAGTCGCATTGCGCTCATCGCCTATGCCCCAGGTGATTTCAAAACCGAAAGTATGCTTTTGGCCTTCCTTGTCAGTGATGTAGGTGGAACCTGAACCCCAGTACCATACGAGGCTGTAAGGGGTGCAGACGCGGCCCCAGTCAAGGCTGCCGAACATGGTGTCCTTTGTAAACTTGTACTCCTGACCGTCGTATTTTACGAAACCTTCGGCAGGCATACACATCTGCTTCGTGGTCATGAAGTAGCGGTCCGGATGTCCCTCAAACGGGATTACGGTTGTAATGTTCTCATGGTCCTCATACATGTCCATTTCAAAATGACATTCGGACTTCGGAGACTTAAACCAAAGGGTCCTCTTAGTCTTTTCGGTCCTGAACTCAAACTCGGCCTTGCCGACTTTGAAATGGACAGTATTCGGGACGTCGCCCTTCGGCGGCAGTGCGTACTTGTCCGTCTGAGCAATGAAGATATTCATGTCTTCAAAAATGGTCTTGCCGTTTTTGATATCGACAAGTACGAGTGATACATAGCCGCCGAGCGAGATGTTGGCGAAGGAGAGCTGTACCATGAAATTACCGTCGGACAGCTGATAAAAATCCCACTCCTTGCGGCGCATCTTATGAAGCACCTTGTTTCTGTCATACTCGAAAACATTGTGTTTTGCATAGCCCGGACAGAGAACCTCTCCCTTCGGGCCGAACATGGGAGTAGACTCCGTATACTCCTTCTGTGCGCTTACATAGTCGGCTTCCTGCCAACCAACGTATGTCTTTTTCATGGTTTTCCCCTTTCTCAGCTGCCGAGCAGCTGATCTATATTTCTCTTTTTAAGTACAAAATAAAGTGCCGTACCGAGAACGAGCATTACACCGAGTTCGCCGAGTGCCACGAGGCTGCCCTGGAGAAGGAAGTCCGAAAAGTTGAACTTTCCGGCGACAAAGAATGTCTCTATCTCCCAGCCTACAATCACGCCGTTCCAGAGAGCGGGCATCAGCATTGAAAGGAACGGATAGTCCTTTACCTTCACGTTTTTAAGAAGGCGGATGCATATTGTCGCTCCGAGCGTGGCGAGTGAGCCGAAAATCATATCAAGCGGCAGGCCCTGGCCTATGCTGTAGATATTTGCTATGACGCAGCCCAGAGTGAGACCGGGTATTGCCGCGGGCGTGAAGAGAGCGAGAATGTTCAAGACCTCGCTCACGCGAAACTGAACCGCGGCCGTGGTCGAGCCGGGCAGCAATACGCCCTGCAGATAGGTCAGCGCGGCATACATCGCAGCGATGATTGCGCCCTGTGTCAGAAGCCTGGTAGTTCTGCTCATGTTCTTTTTTTCCATATTTTGTTTTCCTCCTAGTTTTGTTTAACGACAGGATGGTTTTCGAACTGTCGCGTCAGAATTTTGCTGCTTTTCTCCGTACAGCTTTTTATAAAAAACTGCACTACGCTAATCAACAAAATTCTTCCTTGTCCCCAAGACTCGCTTCACTCGCCTCGGGGGCCCCTTTATTTAAACTACAGAATAGAGTAAATCTGTGTAAGTCGGGAAAGGCCAGTACTCCTTGGCGGTGACCTCTTCCAGCTTGTCGGCGTACGAGCGGAGCTCCTCCATGTCCTTTATGATA
Source organism: Clostridia bacterium (assembly GCA_017451425.1). Lineage (GTDB taxonomy): Bacteria > Bacillota > Clostridia > Oscillospirales > Acutalibacteraceae > UBA1227. The sequence continues at coordinate 51,295 of JAFSPP010000035.1, forward strand.
AAGTCACGGTAGAATTCCGCCTGTGCGGTGACATCGGGTATCTTCTCGGCCTTCTTCGTATCCTTCTCAAGTTTCGCGATTGCATCTGAAAGATTGTCGGAATTCTTGGAGAGGGTCGAGAGAAGTTCGAGTTCAAGGCGGCACGGCATATTGCTTACGGCCATGCGCTTTGAGTTTATGGTATTCGCGATGAGTTCCGAGTACTCACATACTGCGGGAGCTATATCGCGCTTTGCCATCTCAACCATCGTGAGGGCCTCAATGTGAATCGACTTGCAGTAGGTCTCGAGACCAATCTCATAGCGCGATTCAAGTTCCTCACGCGTGTAGATTTTATGTTTCTCAAAGAGAGATATGTTCTTCTCATCAAGGTAGGCAGGCATTGCATCGGCCGTCGTCTTCAGGTTAAGAAGACCGCGTTTCTTTGCCTCTTCCGCCCACTCCTCCGAGTAGTTGTTTCCGTTGAAGACAATGCGACCGTGCTCCTTGAAGACCTCGGAGACAAGTTCGTTGGCGGCGAGTTCAACATCCGCCGCGCTTTCAAGTCTCTCCGCGAACTGCGAGAGTTCCTCGGCAACTATCGTGTTAAGGACAACATTCGGAGTCGAAAGCGACGCGCTTGATCCGACCATACGAAGTTCGAACTTGTTGCCCGTAAAGGCGAAGGGCGAAGTTCTGTTGCGATCGGAAGTGTCCTTATCGAAACGCGGAATAACCTTGACGCCGGACTTCATCACCGCGGCCTCGTGTGCCTCAAAGACCTCATCGTTTTCGATGGCGTCGGCGACAGCGCCGAGCTCGTCGCCGAGGTAGAGCGAAACGATGGCCGGCGGCGCTTCATTGCCCCCGAGACGCAGGTCGTTCGCCGAATTCGATACACAGGCACGGATGAGGTCCTGATACTCATCCGTGGCCTTTACGACGGCCGCAAGGAATACGAGAAACAGGGTGTTCTCCGCAGGGGCCTTGCCGGGGTCAAATACATTGACACCGGTGTTTGTCGTAATCGACCAGTTGTTGTGCTTGCCCGAGCCGTTTACACCCGCGAAGGGCTTCTCATGGATAAGACAGGCGAGGTTGTGTTTTATCGCGACTGTCTTCATTATCTCCATGGTGAGCTGGTTCTGGTCAGTGGCGGTATTGCAGTCCGAGAATATGGGAGCAAGCTCGTGCTGCGCGGGAGCCGCCTCATTGTGCTCGGTGTTTGCATAAATACCGAGTTTCCAGAGTTCCACGTCGAGATCGTCCATAAAGGCCTTTACACGGGGCTTTATGGTTCCGAAATAGTGATCCTCCATCTCCTGTCCCTTGGGCGGCTTCGCGCCGAAGAGCGTGCGTCCCGTAAGTTTCAGGTCATCACGGAGATTGTAGAGGTCACGGTCTATAAGGAAGTACTCCTGTTCGCCTCCGACATATGAACTGACGCTTGTGGCGCCGGTAGGATTGCCGAGCAGGTTTATTATCTTCATTGACTGTTTGTTCAGTGCCTGCATTGAACGGAGGAGAGGAGTTTTCTTGTCAAGGACCTGTCCGCCGTATGAGCAGAAAATCGACGGAATACAAAGGGTCCTGTCCTTGATGAAGGCATAGGAGGTCGGATCCCACGCGGTGTAGCCGCGCGCCTCAAATGTTGCGCGGAGACCTCCGCTCGGGAACGAGCTCGCGTCCGGTTCCGAGCGGATAAGCTCGTTGCCGGAGAAATTCATTATGATTCTGCCTTCACCGACAGGCTTGATAAAGCTGTCGTGCTTCTCGGCAGTAATGCCCGTCATGGGCTGGAACCAGTGAGTGAAGTGTGTGGCGCCTTTTTCGACGGCCCAGGACTTCATGCATGAAGCGACAACCTGAGCAATCTCAAATGTCAGGGGCTTTTTCTCTTCAATCAGTCTGTTAAGTTCTGCGTATACGTCCCTCGGCAGGCGCTCGTGCATGACCTCGTCATTGAAGACGAGGCTGCCGAAAATATCGGGGACATTGATTCTGTTGCTCATATTCTCCTCCTGTGAGAATCTAAACTATGCGACCGAACTGCTTCTCAAGATCGGTCCTGCTCATCTCAATGAGCACGGGGCGTCCGTGGGGGCAGTACCTTATCTGCGGATTGGACAGAAGCTTTCCGACGAAGTCGTCGAGTTCATAACGCGTTGTCTTATCCCCGCCTTTTATGGCGGCCCTGCAGGCGGTATTGTGATAAATCCAGTCGAGTTTTTCGGGAACGGGATCTTTCGAATCGAGAAGGTATCCCGCCATCTCCTCGACAAGAGCGGTTATGTCATCGTCGATGAGCATTACGGGAACCTCGCGTACAACGACCGTACCCGCTCCGAAATCGCCTATGTCGAATCCGGCATCCTTCAGTACCTCAGCATTTGAGAGCACTGCGGAATACTCCTCCTTGGACAATGTAACCGTCTGCGGAGTGAGGAGAACCTGTGATTTCACCGGCTCCGCCTCGCTTTTGAGTTTTTCAAAGAGCATGCGCTCGTGAGCGGCATGCTTGTCGATGAGGAGGATCTTGCCCTCACACTCGACAATGATATATGTCTCGAAGGCCTCGCCCACTACCCTGTAATCGGGCACGGGCTCTTTTTGTTCAGCCTCCGGCTGTTCCTGCACTTTAACCGGTCCGGGAGTCGCCTCTGCGGCACGCCTGTACTCCTTAGGAGGTTCAGGATCCTTCCTCTGCGGTACCGGTTCACTCTTCTGCGGCTCCGGAAGTTTTGTTGCCCAGAAGTTTTCATTTCTCTTCGGAAGTTCCGGCATTGAGGTCTGTTCGTACTTCTTCGAAGTCTCTTTTGCGAAGGGCTGCTGCTCCTTCTGAAGATTCATCATGGTCAGGTCGATTTTGTTCGGCCTGTCCTTCTCATCTATTGCGGACTTGACCGCGTAGTAGACCGCGTCAAAGACGCGCTTCTCATTTTCGAAGCGCACCTCCGTCTTTGACGGATGGACGTTTACGTCGACAAACTCGAGCGGCGTCTCGATGTTTAGAACGCAGGCCGGGAATCTGCCGACCATTATGCTGTTCTTGTAGGCCTGTTCAAGGGCGGCCTGCGCCGTAATGCTCTTTACGAGACGGCCGTTTAAGAAGAAGAACTGCATTGCGCGGTTTGCGCGTGCGGCCACCGGCAGAGCCAGAAGACCCGACACATTAATGCCGTCGAGCTCGTATTCGGTCTCGACAAGCGTGTTCGTGAAGTCCTTTCCGAATACCGAGTATACGGCACCCGAAAGCTTTCCGTCACCCTTGGTGACGAGGACCTGCTTGTCGTCGCGAATGAACCTGATGGAGATTTCGGGATGTGACATCGCAAGGCGGTCAACGACTGCCGCAACGGAGTTGCCCTCCGTCACATCCTTCTTTAAAAACTTCATTCGCGCAGGCGTGTTGAAGAAGATATCACGGACTATGATGGTCGTGCCCTTGGGGCAGCCCGCATCGTCTATGAGTTTCTCCTCGGAGCCTTCGATTTTGTATATAGTACCGATATCCTCGTCCGGGGGACAAGTCAGTATCTCAACTTTTGAGACGGCGGCAATCGAGGCCAGCGCCTCACCGCGGAAACCGAGTGTGCCTATCGAGAGGAGGTCCTCCTCGCTCTCCACCTTGCTCGTCGCATGGCTTTTGAAGGCATTGGCTATGTCCTCACGGGCAATACCGCAGCCGTTGTCGGTGACGCGCATATACGTAACGCCGCCGCGCTTTATCTCAACCGTGAGCGAAGTCGCGCCCGCGTCTATTGAATTTTCCATAAGCTCCTTGATGACAGACGCGGGTCGCTCAACGACTTCGCCTGCCGCTATAAGGTCAGCTATGTGCTTGGGCAAGACTCTGATTTTCGGCATTTAGTTTTCCTTCGCCTTCTTTACAAGATCATAGAGGTACTGCATGGCCTCTATGGGTGTGAGTGTGTTTACATCGATATTCTTCAGTTCATCGACAATGGCATTACCCGCGGTACCCGCAAATGAAATCTGCGAGTCATCAGCGCCTCCGTAGTAGGCATCGACGTCCGAGAAGGGCTTAGCCAGATTACCCGCCTGCGTAACGGTCTGGGCGGCCACAATCTCTTCGAGGACCTCATGGGCGCGTTTTACGACGGTGTTCGGCACTCCGGCGAGTTTTGCGACCTCAATGCCGTAGCTGCCGTCAGCCGGACCGGGAACTATTCTCCTGAGGAAGATTATGTCATCGCCGCGCTTCTTGCAGGCGATGTTGTAATTTTTGATTCCGCTTATCTCCCCTTCAAGCTCGGTCAGCTCATGATAATGCGTCGCAAAGAGAGTCTTCGCTCCGATTTTCTTCGAGCAGACATACTCGAGCACGGCACGCGCTATGCTCATGCCATCGAAGGTGGAAGTGCCGCGGCCTATCTCGTCGAGGATGACAAGACTGTTCTTCGTCGCGTTCTTCAGAATGCTCGCGACCTCAGTCATCTCTACCATGAAGGTCGACTGGCCGGAGGCGAGATCATCAGATGCGCCTACCCGCGTGAATACACTGTCGCAGATGCTGACGTGCGCGTAGCTTGCCGGCACGAAGCAGCCCATCTGCGCCATGATTACGATGAGCGCGACCTGGCGCATATATGTCGATTTACCGGCCATGTTCGGACCGGTGATTATAGCGGCGAGATTCTCGCCGGAATCGAGCAGTGTGTCGTTCGGCACGAAGGGCGAGCCGTCGAGCATCCTCTCGACGACGGGGTGCCTTCCGTCCTTTATCTCAATCACACCGTCCTCTGAAATCTCGGGACAGGTGTAGTTGTAATCATTTGAGACCTTTGCGAAGGAGCAGAGCACGTCGAGAGCCGAGACCGCATTCGCCGTACGCTGTACGCGGTCAAGTTCGGCCGCGACTGTGTCGCGTATGGTCGAGAACAGTTCATACTCGAGACGTGTAATGCGCTCCTGAGCGCCAAGCACCTTTGACTCAAGCTCCTTGAGTTCCTGTGTGATGTAGCGCTCACAGTTTGCAAGTGTCTGTTTCCTTATGTAATCCTCCGGAACCTTGTCCTTGAAGGAGTTCGAGACTTCAATATAGTATCC